>JBBJOX010000006.1:19926-21272 GCA_037724245.1 Thermomicrobiales bacterium
TCTGTTGAAGGATTCTCCGCGAGAGCACCTGTACGCTGCGATTCGGGCCGCGGCAAACGGGGAATCGTGGTTAGCTCCGACGATTGCCAGTCGCCTGATGCGTCAGATGCGCGAGCCGCAGCTCAGTCCGCTCAGCGCCCGCGAAATCGAGGTTCTGGCGCTCGCCTCCCGTGGCAACAGCAACAAGCAAATAGCAGCTGAACTTTCGATCAGCCAGGCGACGGTCAAGACGCATCTCAATCACATTTTCCGAAAGTTTGATGTGGACGATCGGACGGCTGCCGTAACGCATGCAATCGAAAAAGGCTTCATCAAGCTCGGCTCCTGACGCTACGCTGTCCTCGTGCGACAATCGCGATCACTCGCCGGGTCCTCGATCGACGTGCAGCAACGTGATAGAGAACACTCGTGGCAGACCAGGCAAATCACTATGAAGCCATTGTCATCGGGTCCGGTCACAACGGCCTGATTGCCGCCAACTACCTGGCGCGCGAGGGCAAGCGCGTGCTGGTGCTGGAGCGTCGCGACGTGATCGGTGGAGCTGCGGTAACGGAGTCGCCTCGTCCCGGATACAACCTCTCGACCTGCTCGTACGTCTGCAATCTGCTGCTGCCCGAAGTGGTGCACGATTTTGATCTGCCCCGTCATGGCTACGAGATTCGCGCGTTCGAGCCTGGCTACTTCACGCCCTTTCCGGACGGTCGCTTTTTCATGACGTTTCACGACGATGAGAAGACCCGCGAGCAGATCCGGAAGTTCTCGGAGAAGGATGTTGCCGGGTACGACGCGTACTGGGAGATGTGGAATCGGATCCTGGCGAGGATGCAGCCGTTTCTCCGGCGCGAGCTTGCAAGCCCCGAGGAATTCGCCGATGTCTTCAAGGGAGCTGAAGGCGAGGATGACTGGGATACGCTGACCCGGAAGAGCATCGCCGAAGTTCTCGACCGGTACATCGAGTCCGACGAGATCAAGGCGCCGCTGTCTACCGGCGGGGTGATCGGAACCAACGCTGGTCCGTTCGATGAAGGCACCGCCTACATCAAGTTTCATCACCTGATCGGTACGGTCGAAGGTCGGCAGGGTGCCTGGGGGTATGTTCGTGGCGGGATGGGGTCGATCACGAAGGCGTTGGCATCGGCCGGTATCGAGATGGGTGTGACGATTCACACATCGGCCGAGGTCGAGGAGATCGATGTCTCACTTGGTCGCGCCACACGAGTGCGACTGACCGATGGCCGTCGCTTCACGAGCGATGTGATTCTGTCTAATGCCGATCCGCAGCGGACCTTTCTGGGGATGCTCGGTCGCGAACATTTACCGACGGACTACGCGGACGCGATCGCCGC
>JBBJOX010000007.1:0-5348 GCA_037724245.1 Thermomicrobiales bacterium
TCACGATTGGGGCGATCACTGTCGATGTGTCGCTCCACCGTGTGACCCGCCATGGCGAGGAAATTCACCTGACGCCGACCGAGTTCGATCTGTTGCGAGTGCTGGCTACCAACGTCGACAGGATCGTGACTCATCGCCAGCTACTGGAGCGAGTCTGGGGATCCTATGCCGCGGACAATGCCCAGCAGCTGCGCGTCTATATCAACTACCTCAGACGAAAACTGGAGGATGACCCAGCCCATCCAACGCTCTTGGTCACCGAACCAGGCATCGGGTATCGACTGCGTCGTTACCCTTCCTGATCCTTTCTCTAATGCATCTCTAATGTGCCAGCCGCGTATTCAGACGCGGCTCTAATCAGCGATTTCCTATCCTTTTGTGTGATCGGAGAAGCGGTGGTCGCGACGCGGTGTCGTGCAGCCCTCACTTCGAACCGGGGTGATTCAGCGGGCTATGCACATTCTCCTTGTCGAAGATGAAGTTCACGTTCGAATCGCCCTGGCTCGTCCATTGCTCGGCTGGGGTCATCAGGTCTCGGAAGCAGCCTCGCTTGCCCAGGCATCGGACCTGCTGGCCACGACCCAACCCGAACTTGCGATCATCGACATCAATCTACCGGACGGTACCGGATGGGACGTGCTGCAGCTCGTACCAGTGATCGGTCACCAGACATTCCGACGATCGTCATCTCCGCGATCGCCCCCAGCACCGCCCGGCTCCGCCAGTACCGACCCTTCGGAGTCCTTATGAAACCGTTTCCAATTGAATCGCTGCGTCAACTGGTGACGCGCGCCAACACAACCTTCGAGATGACGGAAAAGGAAGAAAAAGATGCTTGATATCGCGATGCTCGGACTGGCAATTCTCGGATTCGTCCTGTGCGCGGCCTTCGTTCGCGCCTGTGAAAAGTTGTAGGGGAATCACATGACTGTGATCGATGTCATCACACTCGTTTTGGCCCTCGCGCTGCTTTCGTTGCTGGTTTGGGCAATGTTGAAACCAGAGCGATTCTGATTTCATAAGTTCAATCGGTTCGAACCGGTCGTAAGGAAAACACATGATTCAGGACTGGATTTTTGTTGGAGTTGTGCTGGTGGTTTGGCAGCACTCGCCTGGCCGCTCGGCGTGTACATGGCCCGGGTGTTCAACGGTGAGCGTACGCTGTTGAGTCGCGTCATCTCACCGGTGGAGCGCGGGATTTACCGCCTGGTCGGTGTCGATGCCCAGCGAGATATGCGCTGGACGACCTACACCTATGCGCTGCTGATTTTCAACGCAATGGGCTTTCTTGCGGTCTACGCCCTGCAGCGGCTCCAGGAATCCCTGCCGTTGAATCCGGCAGAGCTGACGGCTGTCGAGGAGCGATCCTCGTTCAACACTGCCATTTCGTTTGCGACCAATACCAACTGGCAGGGTTATGCCGGTGAGGTAACGCTCAGCTACCTGACCCAGATGCTGGCCCTGACGACGCAGAACTTCGTTTCTGCAGCGACCGGTATCACGGTGATTCTGGCGCTGGCTCGAGGGTTCTCACGCAAGTCGACCTGGCGGCTCGGCAATTTCTGGGTTGATCTCGTCCGCTCGATTCTCTACGTTCTGCTCCCACTCAGTGTGCTAGCCACCTTGCTCCTCGTGGCTGGCGGTGTGCCACAGACGTTTGGTGACTATGTCTCCTCCACCGGGATACAGGGAATCGATCAGCTGATGGCAATTGGCCCGGCGGCCTCGCAAATTGCGATCAAGCAGCTCGGTACCAATGGTGGCGGTTTCTTCAACGCCAACAGCGCGCATCCATTCGAGAATCCGAACGCGTTGACCGGGCTGATTGAGCTGATCAGCATCCTGTTGATCCCGGTTGCGCTGACCTTCACCTTCGGCAAACTGATTGGACGGATCAAGGAAGGAATCGCCCTCTTTGCGACGCTGGGCATTCTGCTCGTAATCGGGCTAATCGTGACGACCGGCGCGGAACGCGGCGGAAACCCGATGTTCGAGGATCTCGGCGCCTCCCAGTCCACGACCGTCAACGAAGAAGCTGCGCCCGGCGGCAATATGGAAGGCAAGGAACTCCGCTTCGGAATTCCGGCGTCTACCACCTGGGCCGTCATTACCACCGCAGCCTCGAACGGCTCGGTCAACTCCATGCACGATTCCTACACCCCACTCGGTGGAATGATCCCGCTTCTGAACATCGCAACCTCGGAGGTGATCTTCGGCGGTGTCGGCTCGGGCCTTTATGGAATGCTCTTCTACGCCATCGTCGCAATCTTCGTGGCCGGCGTCATGGTTGGGCGAACTCCGGAGTACCTCGGGAAGAAGATCGAGGGATACGAGATCAAGATGTCGATGCTCGGGCTACTGATTGTCCCCGTGCTGATTCTGGGAATGCTCGCTGTCGCCACCGTTACTACCGATGGTCTTGCAAGTCGGTGGAACACCGGGCCGCATGGGCTTTCCGAAATGCTCTACGCCTTCTCTTCCGCGGCTGGCAACAATGGTTCAGCGTTTGCAGGTTTGACGGCCAATGTGCCCTTCTACAACACCCTGCTGGGAATCGCGATGCTCTTTGGCCGATTCCTGTTGATCGTTCCAGCACTGGCGATGGCAGGATCCCTGGGCCAGAAACAGATCATTCCGACCACGGAAGGCACATTGCCAACCACCGGAGCGCTCTGGGTTGGGCTGCTGGCAGGTGTCGTCGTGATCATCGGCGCCCTCACCTTCTTCCCAAGCGTGGCGCTCGGACCTGTCGTCGAACACTTCTTCATGAACGATCGCTTCTACTTCCCGGCACCCTGATTTTCGTCCGTACTTGATTCAAGAGGCACACAATGGCCGTACAGCATGCACTACCCGTCGCGGACGTTCAAACGTCCGGCAGTCAGAACATCCCGAAGAAAAAAGGGATTCTCGACCAGGCAATCATTGCTCAGGCGTTGCGCGATGCCCTGAGGAAACTTGATCCGCGCACGCTCTGGCGCAATCCGGTTATGTTCGTCGTCGAAATTGGCGCGCTGCTGACCACGATCATGTTCATTGGTTCCCTGACCGGAGCCAACGACGAGATCGTCTGGTTCGGTGGCTGGATCAGTGCCTGGCTCTGGTTCACCGTTCTGTTTGCCAACTTCGCTGAAGCGGTGGCTGAGGGACGGGGCAAGGCTCAGGCCGCGACGCTGAAGAAAACACGCAAGGACACGCTGGCGAAGGTGCTGGTGGATGGCAATCGGGCGACTATCTCCGAAATCGCCTCGGCCGATTTGAAGCTCGGTGACCTGGTCCTTGTCGATACCAACGACATCATCCCGGGTGACGGTGAAGTAGTCGAGGGTGTGGCATTCGTCAGCGAAGCCGCCATCACCGGCGAATCGGCACCGGTCGTCAAGGAACCTGGCACCGACACTTCGTCGTCTGTCACCGGTGGTACGCAAGTCATTTCTGACTCGCTGGTGATCAGGATCACTGCGGAACCGGGCAAGACGTTCCTCGATCGAATGATTGCGCTGGTCGAGGGTGCATCGCGGCAGAGGACGCCGAACGAACTGGCGTTGACGATTCTGCTGGCGGCGTTGACGATTATTTTCCTGATAGTTGTCGTGACGATTGCACCGATTGCCGACTACGCCGATGCCCGACCAACGATTACCGTGCTAGTGGCCCTGCTGGTCACGCTGATCCCAACGACGATCGGCGGATTGCTTTCCTCGATCGGTATCGCCGGTATGGATCGCCTGATTCAGCGGAATGTGCTCGCCATGTCTGGCCGTGCCGTTGAAGCTGCCGGTGACGTGAATACGCTGCTGTTGGACAAAACAGGGACGATCACCTACGGAAATCGCATGGCGGCATCGTTCCAGGCGCTACCGGGTGTCAGCCAGGATGAGTTGATCGAAGCGTCGCTCCGTTCGTCACTGGCCGACGACACGCCAGAAGGCAAGTCAATTGTCATGCTGGCCAGATCCCTCGGCCACAACGTCGATCTCGCCAGCATGACCGGCGCCGAGTGGATCCCGTTCACTGCCGAATCGCGATTGAGTAGCGTCACGATCGACGGAATCACCATTCACAAGGGGGCTGTCGATTCGATTCAACGCAGCGCCAACATCTCCTCTTCCGAACTGACCGCCATCGCCGACGGCATCGCAGGTTTGGGTGGTACGCCACTCGCCGTTCTCAGGGACAACCGTCCGCTAGGCGTGATCGAACTCAAGGACACCGTCAAACCGGGGATGAAGGAACGGTTCGCTGAACTCCGAGCCATGGGCATCCGCACCATCATGATCACCGGTGACAATTGGCTGACCGCTCAAACGATAGCGAAAGAGGCTGGACTCGACGATTTCGTCGCCGAGGCCCGACCGGAAGACAAGATCCGGATCATCCGCGACGAACAGGCCGATGGTCGCCTCGTCGCGATGACTGGAGACGGTACGAACGACGCACCAGCACTGGCCCAGGCCGATGTTGGAGTGGCAATGAACACCGGTACCGCAGCGGCCAAGGAAGCCGGCAATATGGTGGACCTGGATTCTGATCCCACCAAACTGATCGATATCGTCGGAATTGGCAAGCAGCTGTTGATGACGCGTGGAGCCCTGACCACCTTCAGCATTGCCAACGATGTCGCCAAATACTTCGCCATCATTCCGGCCATGTTTGGCCTGGCCTATGGTGTGGATAACGGTGGGCTCGATACGCTGAATGTGATGAACCTGACCAGCGCCCAGAGCGCTATTCTGTCGGCCATCATCTTCAATGCGCTGATCATCGTGTTCCTGATTCCACTGGCGCTCAGGGGTATCGCCTGCAAACCGATGGGTGCCGCGGCGCTCCTCCGTCGAAATCTCCTGATCTACGGTCTGGGCGGGCTGATCGCCCCGTTTATCGGAATCAAGCTGATCGACCTGATTATTTCCGCCGTCGGACTTTCCTGAACCTCAATGACTGAAAAGGCACCCGCCATGCAGACATTTCTCCAGCAATCCAGAATCGCGTTTCTGATGCTTCTCACCGTGACAATCCTGACCGGATTGATTTATCCACTGGCGATGACCGGAATCGCCCAAATGATTTTCCCGAACCAGGCAGACGGATCGCTGATCGAACGAAACGATCAAATCGTGGGCTCATCCCTGATCGGTCAAAGCTGGATCGATCCGGAAACAGGAATGACGTTGAGCGGCTACTTCCGGAGCCGACCATCAGCCGCGGGCGATGGATACGACAGCAGTATCTCCACCGGATCGAATCTGGGACCGACCAGTGATGTGCTGCGCGAGCGGATCGAGGCCGACATTGCCGTCATTCGCAGCGAGAACAAACTTCCGGCAGGAACTGCTATCCCGGTCGAC
>JBBJOX010000007.1:5358-15950 GCA_037724245.1 Thermomicrobiales bacterium
CGACGCCTCAGCCGAGTTGCAAATCGCACGAGTCGCCACCCAGCGTGGGATCAGCGAAGATGAAGTTCGCGATCTGGTCGCCGACCATACCCAGAGCAAGATCCTTGGATTCTTCGGGGAAGACCGCGTCAACGTTCTGGAACTGAATATCGCGCTCGACGATCTGGCAGCCTGGATTCACTCGCGGGCTGGAGCCATGGCATGACGGCATTTTCGGATCAGCATCTTGATTCGCCGTACCGGGGAGAGCTTCGGATCCTGCTCGGTGCGGCACCTGGTGTCGGCAAAACCTACGCGATGCTCAACGAAGGTCGCCGTTTGCTGGCCGAAGGGCAGGACGTCGTCATCGGCTATGTCGAAACCCATGGCCGAGCGGATACGAAAGCTCAGATCGGCGATCTTGAGATTGTTGCGCCGAGGATGGTGGTGTACGGCACCCTGTCCATGCCGGAAATGGATGTTGAGAGGATTATCCAGCGATCGCCGTCGACTGTCCTCATTGATGAGCTGGCCCACACGAACGCACCTGGCTCATCGCGTAGCAAGCGATACCAGGACGTAGAGTTCATCCGCGATCAGGGCATTGATGTCATCACTACGGTCAACGTCCAGCACCTGGCCGAGCTTCAGGACGTGATCGCCAGCGTGACCGGCATCGAAGTCCGTGAAGCAATCCCCGATCATGTGCTGGATGGAGCAACGGATATCCAGCTGGTCGATCTCCCTGTGGAAGTGCTCCTGCGAAGACTCGAGCAAGGGAAGATCTACCCGCAGGAACGAGCGAATCAGGCGCTGACGAGTTTCTTCAAGCAGGGAAATCTGACCGCTCTTCGAGAACTTGCCCTGCGCCGAACCACTGAAGGCGTGGACGACCGCCTGGCCCTGATGATGCTCGGGGCACAATCGACCAACCTGCCCACCGAGCGAATTCTCGTTCTCGTCAGCACGCACGATCGCTGGAGTATCGTGCTCCGAAATGCGTGGCGTCTGGCAAGCGCGACGCGAGCAGACCTCCTGACCCTGACGCTCGCGCCGGACGGAGAAATCGGCCGTTACACAGCTGGCAATCTCGCCGCGAACGACACCCAGCACCAGCTTGCCCAGGATCTCGGAGCCAGGGTAATCGTCGCGTCTGATGAGTCAGGTTCTTTGCAGGATCAGGCGGAGGCGATCTCAAGGGTCGTCCGCGAAGAACGCATCACGATCGTTGTCGGTGGTATCGAGCCAGGCCGCTCCCGGTTGCGCTTCGCCTGGCAGGGTCTGGACATCCTCACCGAACTCATGAAACGCTGCGATGGTCTCGATGTGCACATGGTCAAGCTCCCTGAGCGGGATTGAGCGCCAGCAGTGAATTGGTCGTATCCGAACCGTTGGAAGTGGCGCGAACGCATACAATGCGGATTGCACAACGTCCCGATCCACCACAATCTTCCCAAGGAACCTGACCTTGACCACGACGATGTCCCTCCTCGATGTCTTTCGCAACAATGAGCGCGGTGCGACGCTGCTCGCTGAACTCGAGCGTCTCGGACCGCCCGAACGACCGGTGGTTGTACCGGAGGCAACGGCAATCAGTGAACTGCTGACGACGCTGGGGGGACCCTCGGATGATTTTGCCGACGTAATCGCCGCCCGTTCCCTGATTGCCGATAACCCGGAAGCAGTCTGGCTACTGGAACGTCACGTTCATTTTCTTCAGCATTACACCGGAGTGATCAATCCAGATTCGGGATTCATCGAACTTCCGACCGATATCGGGCCACTGGCGCGATTCTTTTTCCTGTACGTTTACATGTCGGCATTTCCGGACATCCGACGCTACCATCGATCCCTCGGCATTCCAGATGACGACTCGATCGAGATCCTCTCCGATCTCGGCAGGAACATGCTGGTCAACCGGAAACGAACAGGAGAAAGCGGTCTCGCTGCTCCATGGTGGTGCATGCTTCATTTCCGCGGCATGATCTATCAGTTCGGGCGACTGCAGTTCGAACGGGTGCTCCTTGGGGAAGACATGGCTGCCTCGATTCAAGCGGCAGGTTTCATGGCTGAACCAGAAACAACCGCCCTTTCGATTCACATCCCTGACTTCATGGGGTCATTCCCTCCGGCGGCGATCGACGAATCGATTCAGCGTGCATTGCGGTTCTTCGCACACCACTTCCCCAACCAGGACATCCGATTCGGCGTTTGCTATTCCTGGTTACTGGATGATCAATTGCCAAACCATCTCAGTCCATCCTCGAACATCGTGAACTTTCACCAACGATTTCACCTGATTTCGCAAGGCGAGCGCACCAACGGCTCGTTCGCGACCTTCATCTGGGGGACGCAGCAAATACCCGATAAGCCGTCCGCAAATGCCACAACACTTGAGCGACTTGTCATTGCGCATCAGCAGGCTGGTGGCAGTTGGGGATCGGGCGCTGGTTGGACCGAGTTGGGCGCATCTGCAAACTGAAACACGTTAAAACACCTTTGTCCGATCTGCAACCTGTGCACTGGTGGCAACCGGATTGCGCTAATTAGCTAGGATCTGCACGGTGCTTCGATGGTACCGGGTCCTGATTCGAGGAGGAATCAACTATGAACCTTTGGACAATTCTGATCACTATTCTTATTATTCTGGCGATTATTTATCTTTGGCAGCGCATTCGCAAGTAGAACCTGTCGTGCAATCGGGATCGGTAGTACTACCGCTCCCAGCTCGATACCGCATCATTTCACTGTTGTTGTCTGCAACAACCAGAGATGGGGCGTGATCGATGGTCAAATTTACCATTAGCTGCCAGCGGTGATTTCGAACGAGATTGCATTTCATCTAACCTATGGCGGCTTGTCCCTCGCTAGCCGCCCGGTTCATTCGTTCATTTCTGAAGATACTTCCAACCTAATTGTCTATATGTTTCCGTAAATCCCCGCAATCGATGAATCAGAGGTCGACGCCGAACCTGTGAATGTTGGCGACCACACCCAAATCCCTGTACGTACGCACATGAATGGCGACAATATAGTGTTGTTGACGTGAGGATGTGCTAGGATGTACGTACTCGATGTACGACGATCCGTTGTGGGTTGCGCGCCTCGAGTCGAGAGCGTGCAGTCACTTTCAGTTGGCCGCATTTCCTAGGGAAACGAAGGTTGCTCTGCCACTTTCGGCATGGCTGAGCGAGGAGGTAGCAAGGTGGTTTTCCGCCGCGACAACAAGGTAGACGCTTTCCAACGTCAGATGAGCTCCTTGCGACAACAGATTGGCAACGCTCAGGGCGTAACCCCGGACTACGATGCCCCAATTCCCGATCTCGAAGACGAACGGTTCCCCAGAGAGGCGTATACCCCGCCTCAGAGCAACCGTGAACAGGACACAGGCGGCTACAGCTTCGGCACTTACCCGTCGGGCACGGCCGACTCTCCGGAACCTGCTCCTGATCGCATGGAAGCCGCCATCCCTCAGATCCCTGCCAGTGATGGTGCGATCAGTGTGATCGCCAAGGGAACCCTGTGGAAGGGTGAACTCGAGGCCGAGGGCAGCATTCATGCCTTTGGACGTGTCGAAGGTTCCCTTCGAGCCAAGGAGGACATCTGGATCGCCGACGGTGCCGACGTCAACGCCTCGGTTCAGGCGCGTCGGGTGATAGTTGGTGGATCCGTCAGTGGTTCGATTCGCGCAGTCGACCGGTTCGAAGCGCTTCCCCAGTGTCTCGTTAATGCCGATGTTCAGGCACCAATATTCGTCGTCCATGAGGGTGCAAACATCTCCGGTCAGATGAAGATGGGATCGTCCGATACGCCTGAAACCCGGTCAGATCGATCCGGTTCGCCGGCCATCATTCAACGTCGTGCCCGAACAGGCGCCTAACGTAGTCGATGACGAAGGAGTCGCAGTTTCATGAGTATGCGCACAGTGGAGCCAGTTGGCTATGCCGATCAACGAGACGAGTTTCAGAATCCGCAAAGTCAGGCTGCAGAATCGATCAGCATCATCGATCGATTCTCCAATTTTGATGGGACGTTCGAGTCGACCCGTGATCTCCGGATCGAAGGCCAGGCCAAGGGCAACATCACCTGTCAGGGCACGTTGCACGTTGCTCAGGGCGCCAATGTGAACGCCCGTGTCGATGCCGAGAACATCACGGTTGCTGGCGAACTCGAAGGCGAGATCAGTTGCAAGGGTCGCCTTCAGATTCTGCCCAGCGGCCGGGTTCGTGGCAAAATCGACACCGCCACGCTCGTCATCAATGAAGGTGCCTTCTATGAAGGACAGCTCGAGATGACCGGTGGAACCTCGCTCTCCAGCTCACGACCAACCCGTGGGCGACCATCCCCGCCGAGCAGTGGCAACCCGGTACCAATTGGTGGTGAATCTGCTCGAACCTCGATCGAAACTCCCGCTCCTGGAAACACATTCATCCGACGCCTTGGCGGTCAGGAACAGAACTGGGATGGTGATCAGCGTTCCGCTGACTCTACCGACTCGCCTGTCGACGAAGGTAACTGAAGCCCGGAGAGCGACACCAATCCTCCTGCGCAAACGTTTCAGAGAGAGGAACAGCGGATCCGTAGCCTCTCACGGCATTTTTCCATTCTGCCCAGCCCGTGAGTTGCAGCCTTCCGCTGTTCCGCTTCCGTCGCGCCACGTCGCCCACATATGACCTACAATCCCGAAGCCCACTTTCAGTGTCATCGTCACCCACGGGCATCGCTGCGACTGTATACTCGCAGCGATGTGAACAAACACGAATGTGTGTGTCGCCAGAACACCCGTGACTGTCATTCGTGACATGGAGAATTCCGCAGTGGAATCGACGCGGTCAGCAGGACCAGATTCCACTTCAAGATGGCAGGTCGAGCCCACGTGAAATTGCCGAAACCAAATCTCAACCGATTCTTTGGATCCGCAGAACCCCGCCTCTCCACAGCCGGACATGCGGACGACCGCGCCGGAACTTCCTATTTCTCTTCCCGCAATGGAGGTGGAAGTGGCAACGGTGGAGAAGAATACGGATTCCCGGACGATGAGGACGAAACGCGATCCACTGAGGCCCAGACCGATGCTCCACGAGCGGTCAGGGGTGGCGCCAATCGCGGCAACACTGCGGGTGGCCGACAACGCACGATTCAGTTTCAGCCAGAAGATCGCTACTGGACCGAGTACCTCCGGATCGCTCTTCCGATCATCGGGTTGATCCTGATGTTGGGTCTCTTTTGGTACTGGGCCACGAACATCATTGGTGATGATGACACGACCAATCCAGAACCAACTTCTGAAGTTGGTGTCGTTTCAACGATCGATGCCCAGCCCACCGCTACCGAGGCCTCGGTGGATAGCACCGTCGCCATGACTCAGGAAGCCACCGAGCCGTCGGCCGAACCAACTGAGGAATCAGCCGAGGCCGATGGTGGGGCCGAGGAAGAAGCACCGACTGACCCACCCGCCGAGGAAGAAGAGCCAACTGCAGAACCTGAGGAAGAAGAACCGGCCGCGGAGAGCTTTGCACCTGATGACGTTGTTGCCGTCAATGATGAAGGCGTCAACATGCGGGCTGAACCGTCCACCTCTGGCGAAGTCGTCACCACGCTGTCTGCCGGTGATGAACTGATCATCGTCGATGGACCCGAATCTGCTGACGATTACGAGTGGTATGAAGTTGTCAGCGCCGACGGCGAAAGCTCGGGATTTGTCGCAGCCGACTTCATCGAGGCGGCTCCCTGATTCATTGAGACGCTCGGAAATCCGGAGGGCGGTGCCAATGGCACCGCCTTTTTTCATCCCGATGCGGTCGGATTGCGAGTGCTATACTTCGTCCCGGGCTCGGCATTTGCCGCCAGCCCAAATCTGCACGTATTGCGACTGACTGCGGACGTGCCCTGACTGCCATTGGCGATCGGGGTCCGCACTTGGGATGACCGATACGGAAGTTGAACAGGATCTACAGGAAGGTACACATGGTCACGGCATCAACCCGACGAAATCCGCGCGTCAGTCTCAAGGGGCTGCTCGAAGCGGGCGTTCACTTCGGTCACCAGAAAAATCGCTGGAACCCGAAGATGAAGCCTTACATCTTCACCGAGCGCAATGGTATTCATATCCTCGATCTTCAGCAAACAGTTCCCCTACTCGAGGAAGCTCATGAGTTCATCAGCGAGCTTACCTCCAAGGGTGGCCACATCCTGTTTGTCGGCACCAAGAAGCAGGCGCAGGACATCGTCAAGCGCGAAGCCGAGCGCAGCGGACAGTACTTCGTCAACAAGCGATGGCTGGGTGGCACCCTCACCAATTTTGTCACGATCAAGCAACGACTCCGCTACCTGAAGCAACTGCAGGGTGAAGTCGAACGAAACGAACTCACCGTTCTGCCGAAGCGCGAGGCCGCCAGTCGACTGGTCGAACTCGACCGCCTCCAGCGAACACTTGGTGGTATGCGCGACATGACGCATCTTCCAGGCGCTGTGTTCATCATCGATCCCAAGCGCGAGTACCTTGCCGTGGCCGAGGCTAAACGGCTCGGCATCAAGACAATTGCCATGGTCGATTCCAACAGTGATCCGACACCGATCGACATTGTGATCCCGGCCAACGATGATGCCATTCGTTCCGTTCGCCTGATCGCAGCCGGTATCGCCGATGCAGCCATTGCTGGTCGTATCGAGCGAGCCAGTGTCACCGGTGAGGATCCTGATTTCGGAGCCGCTGTCGAATCCGGTGAGTTCGAGTCCATTGCTGGCGAGTCGGACACTCCGGCGGAGCCTGACAAGGACGCTGAAAGCTAGATACCCCATTGGAGGCAGTGGATCTCCGGACCGCTTCGGAGATCCACTGCCTCCAATGAATCAGCATGCACAACGAAGTGAGGAAATCCCAATGGCGGTAACCACGGACCAGATCAAGACATTGCGCGAAAAAACTGGCGCAGGAATCATGGACAGCAAGCGTGCGCTCGAGCAAGTCGACGGTAACATCGAAAAAGCCGTTGAAGTACTTCGTCAGCAGGGCCTCTCTCGCGCCGGCAAGAAATCCGATCGCGCTGCACTTCAGGGCGTCATCGATCAGTACATTCACAATCAGGGACGTATCGGTGCGCTGATCGAGATCAATTGCGAAACTGACTTCGTTGCCCGAACCACCGACTTCAAGACACTCGCCCACGATGTGGCAATGCAGGTGGCGGCCACCTCGCCTCGCTTCATCAGCGCTGATGAAGTTTCGGAAGCCGAGTTCACGAAACTCGATGCAGAATTCGGAGATCGCAAGGCCGCGACCGAAGCTGTAGTCCTGCTCGATCAGGTCTACATCAAGGATCCGAAGAAGACCGTTCGCGATCTAGTCAACGAGCACATCTCCCTGTTGGGAGAGAACATCGTTGTTCGCCGTATCTCCAGGTTCGAACTTGGCGAAGGTCAGACTGACGCCGAATAATCGGTTCAAGCGCTACACCCCGATCGCATGTCGGTCGGGGTGTTTTCCATTCAGCGTCGGACCATCGAAAACACGTGATCCTGTCCGGTCTCTGGTATCCTCCAGAAGTCCTCGACAGGCATCCAAACAACGAAATAGTCACGATTCGCGTGCTGACATTCATCAATTACCGGGAGGTTCCACACATGATCGAAGACATTCTGCTCGATGCCGAGCTGCGAATGGGCAAGGCCATGGAATCGCTTGATCACAATCTCGCATCCGTACGTACCGGTCGCGCTTCACCGAAACTTCTGGATCGCCTGCACGTTGACTACTATGGAGCGTCGACTCCACTCAACCAGTTGGCCGGCGTATCGGCACCGGAAGCGCGCCTGCTCGTGATTCAGCCGTGGGACAAGGGCAGCATTGGTCCGATCGAAAAGGCAATTCTCTCGTCCGATCTTGGGATGAATCCCAGCAACGACGGTCAGGTCATTCGCCTCAACATCCCGTCGCTGACTGAAGAACGCCGGAAGCAAATGGTGAAAACGGTTCACAGCACCGTTGAAGAGGCCAAGGTTTCGGTACGCAATGTTCGCCGTGATGCGATGTCCCAATCCCGGGAACTCCTCAACAAGAAAGAAATCTCCGAGGACGACGAGCGACGCTCCCACTCTGAGATGGACGCACTCACGAAAAGATTTACGGACGAGGCCGACAAGATCGGCAAGGCCAAGGAAGCAGAAGTTCTCGAGGTCTGATCATGTCCCATCACGAGTCAACAGATAGCGAACCCCTGGCATCTCCGGATGTCGTGCCGACCTGCCCATCCCACGTTGCGATCATCATGGATGGCAACGGACGTTGGGCGGCGAAACGTGGGATGGCGCGCATCGAAGGGCATGAGGCGGGAACCGAGAATATTCGCCGTATTACTTTTCAGGCGGGTCAGCTAGGTATTAAGTATCTGACTCTGTGGGCATTTTCGACGGAGAACTGGCGGCGGCCCGAACACGAAGTCAATGGCATTCTCGAAATTCTCGGACGTGCCATCGCCTCGGAAACCGAAGATCTGCACGCCCAGGGTGCCCAGCTTCGCCACATCGGTGATCTGGACGCGCTCGAGCCGCACCTCCGGCAATCGATTCGGGATGCGATCGATCTCACGCAATACAACGATCGACTCGTGCTGACGTTGGCGTTCAACTATGGCGGGCGTCACGAAATCGTCCGGGCGGTGCAGCGGATTGTCGAGGAAGGCATAGCGGCAGGAGAGATCACCGAGGCCACGATCGCCGATCGGCTCTACACATCGGACATTCCGGACCCTGATCTGATCATTCGAACATCCGGAGAGTTCAGAACGAGCAACTTCCTGATCTGGCAAGCCGCCTATGCTGAGTGGATATTTACCTCGAAGTTCTGGCCAGATTTTGGTCCGGACGACCTAACTGCCGCAGTCGAGGAATATGCCGGTCGGGATCGACGCTACGGGGCTCTTCCTGCTGCATCCCCGGCGAAGGCGTAACCCCGGGTGCTTCAACGCAGCAGGTCATCTGTATTCATCGTCATTATTGGTATTGTCCCGGCGCTGCTCGGTGGCCCTGTATTCGCGGCTGTTTTCGCCGCAGTCATGATCGCGTCCTACTATGAATTTATTGCGATGTGCGGGATTGGCGAAACGCAGGCAGCGCGTATTGGCTACCTGTCGCTCCTCTTCTTCGCGTCGGTTGCACTTCTGAGCGACAATCCGGCCACCTTCCATGGGGCACTAGCATTTGCCATCTTTGCACCCCTCGTCAGTTCACTTGTCGAACCAGTCGATGCCAATCGGTTGAGCGAATGGGCACTGGCTATTGGCGTAACAATGATGTTCGGTGTCCCGACATACGCGGCGATCAATCTCCGTGGTTCAGAAGGTCTCTCCTCCCAGTCCTGGATCAATGACATTGCAGACGTTGTGAATCCGGACAACACCCTGACAGGCATCGGTCTATCCTGGTTCCTCTTTACGCTCCTGGTTATCTGGGTGACAGATACGTTTGCTTACCTCATTGGAAAACAGATCGGTCGAACCAAACTCATTCCACACATCAGTCCGAACAAAACCGTTGAGGGTGCTATTGGTGGGCTGACTGCAGCGGCGGTTACCGGCGGATTGTGCGTTTCGCTCTTTGGAATGGACATTGGTGTGGCCGCAGGATTCGGACTCGGCGCTGCCGTCGCGATCGCGGGCATGATCGGCGATCTGATCCAGTCGATGATCAAGCGACAGGTAGGAGTGAAGGATAGCGGCTCGCTGATTCCCGGCCATGGCGGGGTGTACGACCGGGTTGATGGCCTAATCCTGGGATTGCTCGTCGTCTGGATAGCCTCGTCACTCATCGGCTGAACTCATCACAGCAAGTATTGGAGTGAACACTATGTCCATTGGGATCGCCCTGCTTGGTTCGACCGGATCTATAGGAACCCAGACGCTCGAGATCATCGCCGCGATGCCGGAGCGCTTCTCCCTGGTGTCAATCGCGGCGAGAACCAGAACGGAACTGCTGGCCGAGCAGGTTCGGCATTTTCGTCCGCAACTGGTTGTCGCTGCCGAAGGAACCGTGATCGAGGGCCATTCCGTTAGTCCGACACCGGCTGGGCTGATCGAGGCGGCGACTCATCCAGACGTGGACATTGTAGTTGCCGCTACCTCGGGTCACGATGCGATCCCCGCCATCATCGCCGCAATCGAAGCCGGTAAAACCATTGCCTTGGCCAACAAGGAAACAATCGTCTGCGTCGGAGAACTGATCATTCCCCTCGCCAAAAAATACGGAGTCCAAATCCGGCCTGTCGACAGCGAACATTCTGCAATTTGGCAATCCCTGCGCAGTGGAACCCACGACGAAATATCTCGGCTCATCCTGACCACGTCGGGAGGTCCGTTTCGGACGCTTTCGCTGAAGGAACTTTCCTCGGTCACAGTGGCCCAGGCACTCAAGCATCCGAACTGGAATATGGGATCCAAATTGACGATCGATTCATCGACCATGATGAACAAGGGTCTCGAAGTCATCGAGGCGAAGTGGCTGTTCGACGTTCCGTACAGCAACATCGACGTTATCGTCCACCCGACGCAGATTGTTCATTCAATGGTGGAGTTTGTTGATGGAAGCACGATTGCCCAACTCAGCCCACCAGACATGAG
>JBBJOX010000007.1:15960-21000 GCA_037724245.1 Thermomicrobiales bacterium
ATCCAGTACGCGTTGACCTGGCCAGATCGCGTCCCCGGCCCCTGTTCCCCACTCGACCTGCATTCTCTGACCAATCTCGCATTCGAAATGCCCGATCTCGATCGATTTCCAGCTCTGCGCATCGCCTATGACGTTGGTCGAGATGGAGCAACATATCCGACTGTGCTGAGTGCTGTCGACGAAGTTGCTGTCGAGGCATTTTCGCGCGGTGCAATCACCTGGCAAGGCATCACTCGCCTGATCGAGACGGTACTTGCCCGACACCAATCGCAACAGGTCAGCTCTCTCGAAACCATCCTTGAAGCCGATCGCTGGGCGCGGGCCGAGGCAGACAAGCTCGTGCGCTCCATGGCGTGATGCCGCTCACGAATTAGGGTTTGGATGCGGCCGGCGTATTCGCGATATCCAGTGCGAACGTCAAGGCACTGACCGGACCCGTTCCAGCAAGAACGAGCGTAATCACGCATTCGTTCAAGGTTGCCCCGGTCGTCCGAACATCATCGATTAGCAGGTAACGATTGCCCGATTCCGCTTGCCAATCAGGATTCACGTTGAACGCGCCCTTCAGATTCTCCAGCCGATTGTCACGCGACAACTTCACCTGCGGTGATGTATTCGTTGTCCTCAACAATGCGTGCTCAACCGGAATGCCTGTCGCCCTCGAAATGGCGTCCGCAAGCAGCGCGGACTGGTTGTAGCCGCGCTCAGCCAATCGTTTTGTGTGCAGTGGAACCGGAACGAGCGCGTCGAACTGACCCATTTCCGCAATTTTTGGGTACATTGTCCGTGCCATGTGTTGTGCCCGATCGGGCTCATCATGATATTTGAGTCGTCGCACCGCATTGGCAGTCCAACCACCATAGGTAAATGGCGATCTCGCCTGCGACCACGCAGGCGTCATGTTTCTGCACCAGCAAGCGGAGCTTCGGGAATATGGCGCGCCGCACCGGCCACAACCGAGCGCATCCAAAGCTGGTACAGTGCCGTCACAATGGCTGCAGAGCCAGGATCCCCGAGATCCACACCCTGCACACACGGGTGGAAACGCGACATCGATCAGGCTTGCGCACAAGCGGCGAACCCGTAGCCCTCGTTGCCGAAACCGCACATCAGTCAGGATGGCCATGAATCAGGTTCTCTCTCTCGAGTGGACTCCGAAAATATCTCTCAATGGCGCTGAAATGTTTGCCGCCGATCAAGCTCAGGCAGTGCTTTTCGGCAGTGATCATACACCGTTTATCGTTGCGATCGAAATGGCCTCCAAATCGGAGATTTCACTCTTTATACGAGAAACTGACGGCTCCACCACACCCAAGGTTGTCCCGTTTACTCCCTGGCTGCTGTCGGTCGATGCGGAACGCTGGAACGCACCTGCCGCGGTCACATCAGTCTCACCGCTGAATGGACCTCATCCGCTTCGCTATCTTGTCACATTTGGATCGTGGGACGATTTTCGAAGTCTGACGTCGGCTTCACGGGATGCTGACACCCGGAATGACGTCTTCTTCAATGCGGCGGCGACATCGCAATACTTGATGGCGACGGGTTCTACCCTGTTTAAGGGTATGACCTTCGAGCAACTTCGCCGGATGCAGCTCGATATCGAAACACTCTCGCTCGATCCAGCGACTCCGGAAGCCGAAGTCATCATGATCGCGATCAGGCAGGATGATTTCGAGGCCGTTCTGGTACAAACAAGTGGCGAAGCCGAACTTCTTGAGCGCCTCAACGAAACGATCATAAGGCTCGATCCGGATGTCATCGAGGGCCACAACATCTACTCCTTCGATCTTCCCTATCTGGTGGAACGGGCCCGTCGCTCCAACGTACCACTTCGCTTCGGCCGGGATGGATCTGCGCCGCAAGTCTGGAACACGCAGCAGCGATTTCGTGCCGGTCCGGTGTCACTTCCCTACACGGCGATCAATATCACCGGGCGTCACATCGTCGATACGTTGCACCAGATCCAGCGCTACGATATTCAGGGAAATCTGACCGGGTACGGGCTCAAGAACGTCATTCGCGAACTCGGCATCGAGCGCGACGATCGCGAGTTTGTCGCCGGTGACGATATTGCCAACCTCTGGAGATCCGGAGTTCGCGATCGGGAGCGACTCGCGAGGTATGCACTCGACGATGTCCGGGACGTCGATCTGATTTCGAGAATCACCACGCCAACCGAGTTCTATCAAACGCAGATTCTTCCAATGAGCTACCAGCGGGCTACGACCGCCGGTACTGGCCGAAAGATCGATGATCTGCTGATCCGGGCGTATCTCGGCGCCGGGCATTCGATACCTTTGCCGGTCGAATCGCGGAGTTTCGCCGGTGGTTACACCAGCGTTCTGCATTCGGGAGTGTTCGGTCCAGTTGTCAAGGCCGATGTCGAGAGTCTCTACCCGTCGATCATGAAGAGCAAGAACATAGGGCCAACTACGGACAATCTGGGCGCATTTCCCATTCTCCTGAACGATCTGACGCGGCGGCGTCTCGAAGCCAAGGTCATGGTTCGAAAGTCATCTGGCGAGGAACGAGCTCGCTGGGATGCACTGCAAGGGAGCTTCAAGATTCTGATCAATTCGTTCTATGGGTATCTTGGGTTCGGTGTCGGGCACTTCAACGACTTCAATGCGGCCGAAGCGGTGACACTTGAGGGTCAACGCATCATCAAGCACGTGGTTCACCTGCTTGAAGAACGCCGAGCGATTCCGATCGAAGTCGACACCGATGGGGTGTACTTCAGTCCTCCGCCAGCGGTCACGGATGCAACCGCGGAGGAAGCCTTTGTGGAGGCGATCAGCTCCGAACTGGATGCAGGAATCAATCTGGCCCATGATGGACGCTATGCCCAGATGCTCTCGCTCAAAATGAAGACGTATGCGCTGCTGGATTATGACGGCCGTCTCACGCTCAAGGGCAGCGCACTTCGAAGTCGGCGAATGGAGAAGTGTTTCCAGGAGTTCATCAGATACACCGCCGATGCGCTCATGCGACACAAACGCGACGATGCGCGTGATGCCTACTTCGCCCTGGCCGCGAGGATTCAGCAACATCGATTAGAACCAGCGGAAATCGGTCAATGGGCGATGCTCCGTCGCAGCACCGCCGAAAAGAACGCTCGGCTCAGTCGACTCCTGCGATCCACCCAAGGCCAGTGGACCTTCGGTGAACGAGTGGTTCTATATGAGCGGGAAGATGGGGAACTTGGACTCATACAAAATTATGCCAACGACGAGAATACGGTGATGTTCCTGAAAAGATTGAAGGAAACGGCTATGCGTTTCGAAGACGCATTCGAATCTCCATCCGAGTTCGCCGCGTTCTTCCCGGATATCCGTGTTAACACCAATCTGGACGTTGCCCGGGCAACGGAGCAGGTTGAGCAACTAGGATTGTTCTGATGATTGCCAAATCCAGCGTGCAGACCGAACTCGACGTCTTCCTGTCTACCCATACTGCTGTCGCTTCGGAATCGGCGCTTTGGCGAGGTGGGCAGATCAAATTCACTGTGTCGCTGTTTCTGACCACGGATATGCCTCCGGACGAACTGGTTACATCCGCTCGCTGCATGATCGTCGCGTTCGATCAGGTTCTGGTACTGACCAATCCAGATGGAGAACACATCCTTCCCGGAGGTCGACGCGAACGGAGGGAGTCAATTGAGGACGCACTGGTTCGGGAAGTATACGAAGAGACCGGGATCACGGTTCAGAGCTCGGAACACATTGCCATCAGTCACTATCATCACGAATCGCCGTAGCCATTGATCTATCCATACCCGTATCCCGATTTCCTGAATGTCGTTCACTTGGCTACATTTTCCACACAGCCCAAGATTGTGGTCTCAGATACGTATGAACTCAGCGGGGAGTTCCAGCGGCTGAATGCGATCGATGCGAGAGATCTTCCACCCGTTCAATGGGCCTTGCTCAACGAAGTTCGGCACCATCGCAGCTATCCGAACAAATGATTCCTTGCTCTCAACCCACCTGAGCGAGGTGCCTCACTGCTTTCCGATAGCCAACAGCTGGTGGCTGTGACCTTACTTCGGCTACTCCATTCCGTGAATGAGTTACCGCCGCTTGAGACTACGGTGGAGTGTGAGGGACACAAGGAGACCCGACGGGCGGTGAGGCCGGTCGGGTCGTGGTGGGGGTGGATCTGGTCTGGGTCGAGGGGTGGTTGCAGCGGAACCGGGACTGGACAGGGGGATGGTGGATTGGTAGCGGGGGAAGGATTCGAACCTCCGACCTTTGGGTTATGAGCCCAACGAGCTGCCACTGCTCCACCCCGCGGCATGACCACCCTGGTCCGGTTCCTGTTCCTGGTCCTGTGCTCTCTGGTGGTGTCCTGTTGCTGGCAAAGTCAGCTGGTGCGACGATGCGGGGTACCCGCGGCGGCCTCGCCTCCCATGGAGTCGCCCCCATAGTACTCTCCGGCGCTGCGTCGGGTCACGACCGGGTTCGGGATGGGACCGGGTGGGTCCAACGCGCTCTCGGCCACGGATACCCCGCATCGTCTCACTGGTGCCTTGGTCTCTGCTGCTTTAGGACACACAGCCAGATCGCGGTCTGCTGTGTCGGCGTGTGACGTGACATGTGCTGCGTCGCGCCGCCGGTTGCTCACCGGCGTCTGCGCGCCCACCACGAAGTGCGGCCTCGGGTCTGTGGCATGATCTGCCCCAGGGGTCTGTCGTCGTCTGACCAAAGTCGCATCAACCATTAGGACGAGTCAGCTCCAGTCTGTTACCAGCTGTCCACCTCTCGCCTATCAACCCGATCGTCTCTCGGGGGTCTTTCCCAGCTTATCGCTGGCGGGATGTCTCGTCTCGGGGCGGAATTCCCGCTTAGATGCCTTCAGCGGTTCGCCCATCCGAACGTAGCTACCCAGCGGTGCCGGTTTCCCGACAACTGGCTCACCAGCGGTTCGTCCACTCCGGTCCTCTCGTACTAGGAGCGGCCCCCCTCACACATCCTACGCCCACAGCGGATAGAGACCGAACTGTCTCACGACGTTCTGAACCCAGCTCGCGTACCGCTT
>JBBJOX010000008.1:0-6033 GCA_037724245.1 Thermomicrobiales bacterium
TTGCCGGATGTGATGCCACCAATCCCGACCACTGGAAGCGTCGTGAGTTCACATCGTCGATGGAATTCCTCCAGCCCCAAAGCAGCACCGGCATCCAGTTTCGTGGTCGTTGTGTACACAGACCCGATGCCAAGATACGTCGCTCCACGTTCCGCGGCGGTACGTATCTGCTCGTCGCTTTCCGGTGAATACCCGATGTGGAACCCTTCAGGCGACATTTCACTGGCTGATTCCAGCGGGAGATCATCCACACCGAGATGAACTCCATCGGCATTCAGGACCAGAGCCAGATCGAGTCGGTCGTTGACGATGACGGGGATTTGGTGCCGTTTGCAGAGTTCCATCACCGGCTCGGCCAGATCGATCAGATCACGATCACTGAGCGATTTGAAGCGGATCTGGACCATGGTGACCCCGCCGTGAATCGCCGCGGCGATGTCTTGCTGAACATCTGGTCCTGCGCCGGCCACCAGATAGAGTGTCAGATCACGCATTGACATGAGAGGCAATGGCGATCCGGATGACTTCTGGCATATCGACAGCATGGTTGACCGGAGAATGTCCGGATCCAATTGCATACGACAGTCGTAGCGCGGCTTCGATGAATCGCTTGGCCAGTTGAATCGACTGCAATTCTGGTAGCCCAAGTGCCAGCATCGCAGTTATGGCAGCGGAATAGGTGCAACCCGTTCCATGCGTGTTCCTTGTGTCGATCCGTTCGCCTTCGATCGGGGTGAAGGTTTCACCGTCGAATACCAGATCGACAGCCGGTCCATCCAGATGGCCTCCCTTGATCACGACGAGTTTCGGTCCGAGCGCGTGGATCGCCCTGGCTGCTTCACGGACATCATCGGCAGACGTGATGGATCGTTTGGAGAGGACTTCGGCTTCAGGCACATTCGGAGTCACGATCGTGGCTTGAGGCAACAAGTCCTTAATCAATGTCCTGACGGCATCGGGATTGAGCAGTGGCGCACCAGATTTCGAAACCATGACCGGATCAACAACGAGATGTTGTCCGCCCCAGGCTTCCAGACGATCCGCCACGTTCTCAATAATGACCCGACTTCCCAGCATGCCAATCTTGATAGCATCGGCACCAATATCCTCGAGCACAGTATCGATCTGCGCGATCACCACTTCTTCCGGAACTTCGGCAATTGCAGTAACTTCGATGGTGTTCTGCGCCGTCACCGCCGTCACCACAGAGGTCCCATACACGCCGAACGCGCCGAAAGTTTTCAGATCCGCCTGAATGCCGGCTCCGGCACCAGAATCCGAGCCCGCTATTGTCATCGCTTTTCTCAGTACGCCCATGATGTTCCTGTTTCTAGATCTACTTACTTGCCGATATCGCTCTGCAATCAATTGTTTCACAGATACCTGTTTGGTGGTCTCGGAGCGAGCACTATACTGATCATGGATGGGAACACGGTTCCCGAATGCACGAAGGAAGAAGATAGCGTGAACGTTCGAGAAGGTCTGGAAGAAATTCGTCAACGGCTGGTCGACAATGGGGCCGAGGCTGGCTCGATTCAAACGGTGGACGCGATCCTGAAGCGCGCATCGCTCCCTGCTGCAGCATCGGCTTCAGCCAATTCTCTTTTGCAACTGACCCGAATGCTGATGCGGACGCCTATGGCCGACGGCAATGCCAAAATCTATAACGATTTTGTCAAGATCGAGGCTGATCTCGAATCAAAGGCAGATCTCTTCCGTGCAGCAAAAGCCGAAGAAGACGCCAAGCCGATTCCGAAATCACACAAGTTCTACAAGGATCTAAAGGAATCGCCGGCAACCAAGAAGAACGGTTGAGCAATGTCAGCCCGGAGCTTTCGCAAGGGGCCGAAGGGCAGTCAGAGATGGGCTGGCAGAGAGCCTGCCGGATCGCCATATCTCGGCAGCGATAGGCCCCTCAACGCCGGGCCAGCTCGATTCGCATTAATCCAGAAACATCGACAACGTCACATCGGAGACGGTGACGATTGGACAATCATTCCCACGGCTGGCGACAGCATGATCGGCTGTACGTAAAGGCCACGCATTTTGGGCAACCGCCTGTAGCGCTTACTGTAGGCAATTCAGACAGAAATACATGTTTGGCCAGGTGGACATGGATGGGCGATGTGTGAGTCCTCCGTCCACATTGAGGCACCCGAAGACCTTGCAAGTGTCGTAAGCCATGAAATCGGCGCGTTGCGTTGGTCGAATGCTCCGGCGGCTACCTGGTGAGGTCTTCGTGACGCCCGCGGAGGGATTCGAACCCCCGGCGCCCACCTTAGGACGGTGGCGCTCTATCCACTGAGCTACGCGGGCCAACAGTAAATAAAAATCCTGCCAAGATCCTAGCATATTAGAAATGTTCGTTTCTGATCGACTGAATTTAAATTGACTCCGAGTATCGAACGTATGCGGCCGAGGATCGTGTTGTTGCATGCAACATGGATGCAAATCGTGTCAGTCCTAACGACAGTGGCTATGTCTGATCTGTTGATGGCGGCGTCTGCCATTCGCTGCCACCGTACGGAGATCGAAGGAGAACTGAGGTTGGAGCAGCCAAGACGAGTCAAATGGCGACTTTGCCGTGGGGGTTCGGCCCGTGGTATTCTGAGCCAGTCAAACGGGGAGTGGCGCAGCCCGGCAGCGCGCAGCGTTCGGGACGCTGAGGTCGGAGGTTCGAATCCTCTCTCCCCGACCAGATTCGATGAAACAAACCTCGGGGACTCACTGTCCTGGAGGTTTTTCTGTTTGCTCAATTCTGAATCTGGGATGAAAGGGAATGCTACCGACTTTGCGGCGAACGCGAGTCCCGGAAATAGGGACTGACTGGTGGGTAGAACAGACGATGACGTTCTGCCAGCAGTGAAATCTGTACTTTCATCTGATCGATCGCGTCCTGATCTTTGTCCTGTTGAGCCGACTGAAGCGTGGTGTTCAGTTGCGCGATCAGAAATCGGAATCGTTCCAATCCAAGAAGTTCCAGCACCTGGCTGGCCTCCCGGCTGATCTGCCCCGGAAACTGCTCAGGACGGCCATCGAACATGTGCAGCAAGTTTTCCGCGTGCTCGATCAATCCATCATCGAGCAGCGCCACGATTTCCTCGGCACTCATCTCTGCGTCCTTCAGCTCGAGCAACAGGCGGATAACCTCACGATTACGGGCATCGCCGATTTCCTCGACAGGCGTCCTCTGGAGTACCTCGAGGGTCAGCGTATGGTGCTTCAGGAAAAGCGCCACCAGATAATCCTCGGTGGCCCGGCGCGATGGAGTTGCACCGACAGACTGTGCGCTCGTCGATCGAGTCGCTGCAGTTTTGCCGCCGATGCGGGAGCGTCGAACCTCCGAAAGCACGATGCGCTCATCGATGTCGAGCTTTCGGGCGACGAGCGACAGGTAATGCCCCTGAACAATGCGATCGGATATCTGTTGCAACGCCGGTGCAAGCTGAGCCACAACTCTCGATTTTTCCTGCGCATTGTCCAGAGATACATGAGCGGTCAGCACATCGATCATGAAATCGAGAAACGGACGGGCCGACTTGACAATTTCCGGCCATCGTTCCGGATTGCGCCGGATCAGTTCGTCCGGATCCTTACCCTCAGGAATATGGGCGATCCGAATTTCAGCGCGGAGTCGCTTCTCGAAGTGGATGATGCCCATGGCATCCGGTACGGGTTGCGAATCACCTCCCAACGATTCACGCAAAGTATCCAACCCACGCAGTGTCGCCATCTGGCCTGCGGTGTCGGCATCGAGCGCAAGGACGATTCGCTTGCCGGCACGCTTGATCTGGGCGACCTGTCCTTCGGTCAGCGCGGTACCCATAGCCCCGACCACATTGTCGTACCCGAACTGATGCGCTGCGATGACATCCATATAGCCTTCGACAATGACGACTTCCTCACTCGTTCGTATGGCTTCCCTGGCGAGATCGAGACCATACACCAGCGAACTCTTGTCGAACACGGGAGTTTGCGGAGAATTCAGATACTTTGGAACAGCATCGCCGATTGCCCGACCACCGAATCCGACGACGTTGCCGTCCCGGTCGCGAATCGGAAAGATGAGGCGGTTGCGAAATCGATCGTAGTAGCCGCCGGACGGCCTTTCACCAACCAGACCGGCTTCCAGCGCCAGTTCAGTCGTGACATTTCGTGATGTGAGGTAACTCAGGAGCGCATCCCAGCTGTCTGGTGCGAAGCCAAGACCAAATCTGCTGACCATGTCGCTGGTGACACCGCGTTCCGCAAATATCCTGCGGCCGACTTCACCCAACGGTGCGTTGTTCAGCTGATGCGCGTAAAAGGTTGCCGCGAGTCCGTTGATTTCGAGTAATCGCGAACGGTGCGCATCGTGCTCCGGAGTGATCGGCGTGGTGAAATCGAGCGTCACACCGGCGCGAGACGCGAGTTCGTTCAACGCTTCACGGAACTCGACGTGCTCCACACCCATGTAAAACGTGAAGAGATCACCACCTTTGCCACAACCGAAGCAATGAAAGTTTTGGGTATCCGGGAATACCACGAATGATGGCGTGTTTTCCTGATGAAACGGACACAATCCTTTCAGGCTGCGCCCGGTCCGTTTCAGGCTGGGTACATAGCCCTGAATCAGATCGACAATATCGATGCGTTCTCGAATTTCGGCTACAGCATCTCGGGCCAAGGGTGTGCCTCAGTTCTCAGGGAACCAGAATTAGGGGATCGAAAAGCCGTTCGGCCAGATCAATCGCGAACCGATCCGTCATCGACGCGATGTGATCGGCGACCAGGCGATCCGGCGAGCTGGCAGCGTCCGGATCTGGCAGCCTCTCCGGATGATCCAGATACCAAGTGTAAAGGGATCGAACGATGCGCTGGGCGTTGATCGTTTCTGTAAGTCGATTCAACGGATCGTAAACTTTCTCGAAGAGGAAACCACGAAGTTCATCAGCGACAAGACGCAATTCGCTCGACATAATCACTGATCCAGATGCCGAATCCACGCTGGAGTTTCCGATCACGTCCTCCACGAGCGTATTGATTCGCGAGGCGTGGCTGTTGCCAAGCCGATAGATTACGACGTCAGGAATATCGGCAGGAGCAATGATGCCGGCGTTGATTGCGTCATCCAGATCGTGATTCATATAGGCGATGCTGTCGGATATCTTGACGACGTTTCCTTCCGGGGTAGCGGGTATGCCGGATACATTCCCCGCCAGCGATTCCCTTGGCTTGGAATGCCGGAGGATACCGTCGCGAACCGGCTCAGTCAGGTTCAAACCGCGGCCATCTCGTTCGAGATGTTCGACGACTCGCAAGCTTTGTTCGTTGTGACGAAATCCCGGATACATCTCGGCCAGTGCTGATTCGCCGGCGTGCCCGAACGGTGTGTGCCCAAGATCGTGACCCATACCAATCGCTTCGATCAAGTCTTCGTTGAGTTGCAGCGCACGCCCGATCGTACGAGCAATTTGCGTCACTTCGAGTGTGTGCGTCAATCGGGTTCGATAGTGATCGCCGCGCGGTGCAATGAACACTTGCGTCTTGTGCATCAGTCGGCGGAAACTCTTGGAGTGAATGATTCGATCACGATCGCGCTGAAATTCGCTCCGGGTTGGCAGTACTTCTTCCGGATGCAGGCGAACTGCGCCGCGACTCCGTGTCGCCATCGGCGCCAGCAGCCGGTCTTCCTGATCTTCCCAACGTTCCCGAAGCGATGTCACGCCAATATCTCCAGTTTAGCCAGGCTTCCGAGCAATCGCTTCTTGCCGTGACGGGCGAAGTTGACGGCGATTTCCTTATCGTTTTGCTTGTCGACGACCTCGTCAATCAGACCTTCGCCGAACTTGGCATGAAACACCTTCATTCCAGCCTGGAAATCAGGCAATGATTCGGTTGGGACAGGCGTGGAGGAACGAACACCAGAACTGCTCCAGCTACTCGTCACACTCGATGCCAGCGGACCGCTCGATCGTCCATCGAATCGCCCACTACTGCTGCCAATTCTGTCGCGTCGGGTAACGGAACGAATGGCTTCCTCAGGAAGTGATT
>JBBJOX010000008.1:6046-20994 GCA_037724245.1 Thermomicrobiales bacterium
GGAAGCGGGATGGTGCTCCGTTCTGGAATCGCCCGTAGCTGATTCGGTTGCTTGCATATGTGATGTACAGGAGTGTCTTGGCGCGAGTTACTCCAACGTAGAAGAGGCGGCGTTCCTCCTCCATTGGTTGTTTGTTGAAGACTTCTTCCTCGATCGCACGGTTTATTGGCAGCAATCCTTCTTCCGTGCCCGCAATAAAGACAACCGGAAACTCCAGGCCTTTGGCCGAATGCAGCGTGATCAGCGTGACGGTGCCTGCGGTATCGTCAGGAAGTGAGTCGACATCAGCCACCAGGGCCACTTGTTCGAGATACGTTGAAAGCGCTTCTTCGGGAAGTACATCGTCGTACCGCTCCAGATCCGACCGTAGCTCCAGAACATTGGCCCAACGCTGAAGATCCTCTTCCAGATTCTCCCGGAACTGCTCGTGGAATCTTGTCTCGGTCACGATTTCGTCGAAGAGCTGGCTCAGGGTGACGTGGCCGACCTTGCTCCGCAGATTCGCCAGTGCTGTCCCGATTTTCTGACCGGCCGTGGCGGCTGCACCAGAAAAAGTTGGCGGCTTTGGTGCATCGAGATCGATCGCAATTGTTGGAGACAACAGTACGAACGCCTCCACGACTGGTCGATCATGCTCGGCCGCCCAGTCGTTGATCGTTTCGAGAGCCTTTGGTCCGAATCCTCGGCCAATCGGAAGATGATCGATGATGCGTTCAAGGCTCTGCCGGATTGCTCAACAGACGAAGGACGGCGATCATGTCGCGCACTTCCTTGCGCTCGTAGAAGCGAAGACCGCCGATGATGCGATAGGCGATCTCGGAGTTTCGAAACTCTTCCTCAAGTGCGCGGGATTGGGCAGTTGTGCGATACATCACCGCAACATCTGATGCGTTCAGCTTCCCCTGAGCCAGCACCCGGCGAATCTCTCCAACGATGAACTGCGCTTCGTGACTCTGATCCGTCAGTTCACGGATCTGAATCTTTTCGCCTTCCTCATTGTTGGTGCGAATCTTTCGCTCGATTCGCTGCGTGTTGTCCCGAATCAGCCGATCCGCAGCCTGAACGATATGCTGCGTCGATCGGTAATTGATTTCCAGATGGATCTGCGTGGCATCCGGATAGGTCGACTCAAAATCCAGAATGTTCTTGATATCGGCCTGTCGCCAGCCGTAAATCGATTGGTCCGGATCGCCGACCACAAAGAGATTTCGGTATTTTTCGGCAAGGGCGCTGATCAGCACATATTGCACGCGGTTGGTGTCCTGATACTCATCGACCATAATGTACCGAAATCGACTTTGATAGCGTTCCAGCAAGGGCGGATGCTCGTCGAACAGACGAATCGGGAGGCCCAGCAGATCATCGAAGTCGACCGCGTTGGCACCGCGAAGTCCTTTTTCGTACTCCTTGTAAACGCGGACGATGATCTCGTCGTCGTAGGTCTGGGCTCCCTCGGTGAGTTCTGCCGGAGACATCATCA
The DNA here is from genome assembly GCA_037724245.1 of Thermomicrobiales bacterium. Lineage (GTDB taxonomy): Bacteria > Chloroflexota > Chloroflexia > Thermomicrobiales > UBA6265 > JBBJOX01. Next base: position 7,527 of record JBBJOX010000008.1, read on the forward strand.
GCGCTTTCGCCTTGGAGATCGCCGAGAGCATGCGCCTCGGCTGAATCACCTTGGTATCCAGCCCGACGGCGTTGATGGCGCGTTTGGCAAGTTCCATCTGATCGCCGGTATCGTAGATCGTAAAATTTGGCAGCAGGTTCAGATGCTGCGTGACGAGTCCGGGATTCTGTCGAAGGACGCGAACGCCGAAGGAATGGAACGTCCCCATCACCAGCCCGGCGGTTCGTTCCTCGCCGACGATGCGACCAACCCGATCCTTCATCTCCCGTGCCGCCTTGTTGGTGAAGGTGACGGCGAGAATTTCGTGACTCGACGTTTCATGTTCCAGCAGCCAGGCGATTCGATGGGTGAGCACACGTGTTTTGCCGGAACCTGGACCGGCGACAACGAGCACGGGACCTTCCGTGGTGGTGACAGCCAGTACCTGATCGTCGTTCAGACCCTCCAGAAGTCGTTCCGGACCCTGAACTCCATCGCCTGACGCAACTGTAGATTCGTGGTTGGTGTGATTCTGCAATTCGGTCATAGGGACGCGGAAAACCTTCAATACCTGTTCGCAAACGGGACGACACTGTCTGGTTCAAGAATAGTTGATACGAACAAGCGTTTGAATCCGTGAGCCGTGTCGTGACGATAGGTGGAGGATGCATGGAAGAAGGCAGCACCGGAGTTGCAGAAGCAGTTGGCCTATGTCAGAAGTTATCGATAAATGTCGACTGCACTGACTGGATTGAAAGTACTGCTGTGTTTTGGTAGCATGACACGCGTTGCGTCGACGTAGCTCAGCGGCAGAGCAAGGGACTCATAAGCCCTCGGTCGGTGGTTCGATTCCACCCGTCGGCACCAATCTCCCCACTGATTTCCTCTTCAGATATCAGGACTATCCCTGAGATCATCATCATTCGGCCCGACGTTGACGGATCTGCGGTCGAACTCGATACAGTCGATCGGTGTATCGGTTTTTGGGTTGATGCTGCTGAACTGACGAGCGAGTTCGAATCCGCATTTCTCGAGCACTCGTGCTGAGCCAATGTTGCTTGCCCAACACCAGGCGTTGATGCTCTTTCCTCCAAGCGTTCTGAGGATGAAGCCAGACACGACGCCGAGGGCTTCCGTGGTGTAGCCCTTTCCCCAGTGATCGCTGTGGAGCATGTAACCAACTCCGAACTTTCCCGGTCCCGAATTCCGGCTCGAATCACCGAATCCGATCCAACCTATCGGCCTGCCTTCATCCTTCAACGTGATCGCGATATCGAATGAGTCCCTCGGGCGTTGGCTGTTGTGAAAGATCACGGTCTCAACCCAGTCTTCGGATTCCTTGCGTGTCTGAGATGGAAATCCATCAGGTCAGTGGTTTTGGGATCGCTTCGGAATGAGTAGACATCTTCCTGGTCCGACTCCACGAAATCACGAAGCACGAGCCGAGGCGATGCGAGACGAAAGGGCACTCTACTCATTAATGTGAAACGCTCCAGATTTCTAAGTACCTCGATGTATGAAGGGAAAATTTACGTCTCTTGTCAGAGATGGAGTCGTCAGAATGCTTGCGCGGTTCGTTCCGCGATCAGCCTTATTCACGTCAACGTCGAGCAATAATGAGCGCGGCTTCTCCTGAGATTATCCCGTTAGCCCTGCCTGAGAGCAAGATGAGCAACCAGTCAGTTGCTGCCGAGAAAAAGAGTAAGAATAGTATCGCAACTAGTCAGTTGCACTTGTTCATTGGGTAGGGAATGGTTCTGCTGGGAATGGAGGAGGAACTTCCGTATGTCGGCAGTAGTAACGCCCAATGGTGAGTTGAGGTGATTCAATTGCATTCTGAATCTGTTTTTGAAGTTTGGGGACGTTTTCTGGTTCCGTAGTTGGGTTGGGTGGATGGTTGGACGAGGTGGAGCGGGAAAGGAACAGCGGCTGATCCAAGTGGTGCGGGCTGAATGGAAGCAGATCGCGCTTGCCCCGGAGTCTTCAGTCCTCGTCGGATTCTCAGGGGGACGTGATTCAACGGCGTTGCTGGCTGCGTTGCGACCGGTGGTTGCCAACCTGCACGCGCTGCATGTCGACCATGCGGTGCGCGAGGAGTCCGCTGGCGATGCCGAGCACGCCTCGGTTGTGGCCCGGCGACTTGGCGTGCCGTTCACATCGAAGCGGCTCGCCGATGATGTTGCTGCGATGCATCCCGGAGTCGGGCTCGAGGAGGCGTTGCGGCGTGAGCGGTACCTCGTGTTCGCCGAGGTTTCGGAGTCAGTTGGCGCCGGGATCGTCGCGCTCGGGCATCACGCGCAGGATCAGGCGGAAACGGTGCTGTTGCATCTGCTTCGCGGGTCCGGGCTGTCGGGTGTTGTCGGGATGCGTTCGGTTTCTGAGATCAGGGTTCCGTGGTGGGGCGATGTTGCGCCACGATCGTTGCGACTGTGGCGACCGCTGCTCGAGGTGCAGCCGGCTGAACTCGATTTTTTCATTGCCGCTTCCGGATTGCCAGTCGTCGCCGATCTTTCCAACAATGATCGGCGGTTCCGACGCAACGCAATCCGCCACGATGTGCTGCCGTTACTGGATCAGATCTCTCCTGGAGCAGTCGGGAATCTGGCCCGCTTCGGGGCGCTGGTGGGAGATGAGGACGCCTTTCTGGAATCGCTGGCCGTGGCTGCCCTGGGCGATGTCGAGTTGCTGGCGCGATCCACGCTTGCGGGACTGCCACGTGTGATTCAGCGGCGTATGGTCCGGATCTGGTTGCGACGACACCTCGGCGAGATCGAGGTATCGCGCAATCGGATCGATGCTGTGGTCTTGGCAGCCAGTGAACAACGTGGTCCGGTGACGATCGAGATCGGTGGCGGCTGGGACGTTCAGGTCGATCGCGAGTTTCTATCGATAACTGTGCGCCTCCGGTGAGATCGCCATCAGATCGGCCCTGGTGCGGGGGCCATCGATAACCTCCGGTGTGCGTCGGTGATCGAGCTGGATAATCTGCGGATTGGCCGATTCCTCGACCACCCACGGATCTTCCTTTGTGGCCCCCGGTCGGTAGGGATAGGCGAGCTGAACATCTTCGATCGGGACGAGACGTTCGGCCACGACATTGATATTGTTGTTGGTTAGTTGCACCCGGCCTTCCACAATCAGCAGTGGTGTCGATCGCACATGCAATCGCTGGCGTTCGTAGAGATCGGGATAGATCACGATATTGACGAGGCTGAACTCATCTTCGAGCAGCAGGAAAGTAATGCCCTTTGCCGTTCCTGGGCGTTGCCGGCAGACAATCAATCCGGGTAACCGAATCGGCGTACCTTCGCGCATTGTTTCGAGATTGCGACTGGAAACCATGCTGCTGGGCAAACTCTGTCGAAGCAGCGCCATCGGATGCCAGTGTGGCGACAGGCCCATCACCCGATATTCGTCGGCCATCCGTTCCCAGGCTGTCGTCGGTTTCAGTTCGACATGATCCTGAACCGTTGGCAGATCCAGCGGCAGTTGCTTGCCCCGCGTTTTCCGTGGATTGAGTGAACCAAAACCCTTGGCCGGGATGAACAACCCGAGTTGCCAGAGCATTTCGCGTCGTCCCAGGCCGAATCCGCCGCAGGCCTCGGCCGAAATCAGGTTCTGCGCCACATCCGGACGCAATGCCACACGGCGGATCAGATCGGCAAGGGATCGGTAGGCACCATTGGTCATCCGTTCGGCCACGATCATTTGCGCGATTTCGGTACTGAGCCCCTTGATGAACGAGAGTCCAATGCGAACGGTCTTCCTGTCCTCGACCGTGCATTCCACATCGCTGAGATTGACATCGGGTCGCAGCATGCGCAGACCGTGGCGTTTCGCATCGTTGATCAGAACGTGCGGTGCGTAAAACCCCATCGGCTGATTATTGAGCAAGGCGCACATGAACTCGGCCGGATAGTAGTACTTGAGCCAGCAGGATTGATAGGCGAGCAAGCCGAAGGCGGCGGCATGGCTTTTCGGGAAACCGTAATCGGCGAATCCGGCCAGTTTCGTGAACACACCATCGGCAAGATCGCGCTCAACCCCGTCGTGCGTGGTCATCGCTCCCTGAATGAAGACTTCGCGCATCGATTCCATCGACTCATGCGAACGTTTCCGCGTCATTGCCCGCCGAAGCTGATCGGCCTGACCGGCAGAAAACCCGGCCATTGCCTCTGCCACCTGAACCACCTGCTCCTGATAGAGCATGACGCCGAGCGTATCTTTCAGAATCGGTTCCAGAACCGGGTGATCGTAGGTAACCTGATAGTTCGGATCTTCCTTGCGTCGAACATACGGTGTCACCGCACCACCAATGATCGGACCGGGACGCACAATCGCGACCTGAACCACCAGATCGTTGAGGCACATAGGCAAGGTACGCCGCAGCATCTGGATCTGGGCCCGACTTTCGATCTGGAAGACGCCGATCGTATCGCCCTCCTGGATCATCGAATAGACAGCCGGATCGTTGTAATCGATCTTGCTCAGATCGATCGGGGACTGATACGCATCGTCGACCAGATCGAGACATTCCTCAACCAGCGACAACATGCCCAGCGAGAGGAAATCGATCTTGATGAACCTGGCATCCTCGCAGGAATCCTTGTCCCACTGGCAGATGAAGCGCCCATCCATCGCTGCCGGCTGAATCGGCACGAGCTGGTTCAGTGGTGATGCAGAAATGATCATCCCACCCGGATGCTGCCCGATATGCCGTGGGAATCCGGCCAGCTGGCTCGCCAGATCGATCAGATGACTCCACGGCGGAACCTGAATCCGGGCTGCGAATTCCGGCAGACGCGCGAGTTCGCCAGCCAGGTGATCGGCCGAACGCGGCTCGCTCAACTTGGCAATCCGATCGAGATCGGTCAGCGGGATTCCCAGAGTTTTGCCAATATCGCGTACTGCACTGCGTAGCCGGTACGTGGCAAAGGTGCAGACAAGTGCTGCGTGATCGGTGCCGTATTCCTCATAGACGCGCTCGATCATCTTTTCGCGTATTTCTCGCGGAAAATCGATGTCGATATCCGGAATCGAGGGTAATTCCTCATTTAGAAATCGACCCACGTACAAATCGTGCGCCATCGGATCGACCGGTGAGAGCCCGATCAGGTAACAGACGATCGAACTGACTGACGATCCCCGCCCGCGACCCGGAGGCAGGACGCGCCGCGATGCCCCGAGGTCCCGACCCCGGATTTCCGCTGCCACCTGCCGTCCCATATCGAGCAAATCCCGGTACATCAGGAAAAACCCCGAAAGATCGTGATGGCTGATCAGGCGCAGTTCTTCTTTCAACCGGTCGAACGCAATCTGATCGTTTGGCTCGTAGCGGGTCTGGAAGATCTCGGTACAGATTCGTGTCAGATAATCGTGCGGTGTTTCCCGGGTTCCGGTTTGATAATCGGGAAAGGTGTAGCTGAGATCGCGCGCCAGTACGTAGCCACGGCATCGCCCGGCGATGATCGTAGTCGATCGGATCGCTTCCGGATATTGACTGAAGATGCGCTCGGCTTCTTCGGGAGAGCGTAGATAGAACTCGGAATTCGGACGACGCTCGCGGTGGCAGCCATCCAGTGTTTTCGTGTGGTGAATCGCCACCATCACATCCTGCAGCCGATGCCGGTTTCGACGGTGATAGTGCACATTGCCGGTAGCGACATAACGAACCCCGATCTGATTGGCCAGTCGCACCAGATGATCGATGCGCGGGGTATCGCCGAACACAAAGTTCTGCTGCAGTTCGACGAACACGCTGGATGCCCCGAACCAGGCAATGTATTGACGAAGCACGATGTCGGCATCGGCAAGGCGATTGGCATCGACCAGGCGAGCCAGCTGCCCTTCCCGGCAACCGGTCAGCAGAATCAATCCCTCGGCGTAATCACCGAGACAGGTCGTTGAAGCTGGTGGCGTGTCCGACCCGAGAGCCACCGGAGCCGGTGGCTTCTCATGATGCAGATGCGTCAGCAGGCGGCAGAGATTGCCATACCCAATTGTCGATTCAGCCAGGAGGATGATGTGTGAATCATCGGAGAGGGTCACTTCGGCACCCGTGATCGGGCTGATATCGTGTTCGGTTGCGAGTTGTGAAAACTCCATGGCGCCATAGACACCGTTGTGATCGGTAATCGCGAGACTGGAATAGCCCAGCTCCCGGGCGCGCGTGATCATCTCGTCCGGCTTCGATGCGCCATCGAGAAACGAATAGGCCGTGTGCAGATGCAATTCTGTGTACATCCCGGTTTTCCATCCGGATCGCGTTGCTTCGATCCAATACGGGTGTAGTGTCGATGGGTGCTGGATAGTGCCAGGCGAGTCGATTCCCTACGTCGATTCGTGGCGATTCAGGCAGTGGCGATATCCTTCGTGACGATGGGCGATTGGTCGACGGGTGGTTAGTAAGCCTGGGTAAACCAGGTGTTGCTGATTCTGTCGTGGTAGATCGTGTGCGATTGGCCGTTGCCCAGAATCACCGAGAAGTACTGGCGGCTGATCGGCTGCCGCCACCATTCGTCCTCGATGATCCAGGTGTCCTGAATGCTGGCAATCCGGTGCTGCCGGGTACTGTCGATCAGGGCAACCGGTTGCCCATCTTCCAGTTCGATGTGGAGTGGGCGGGGCTGATTCAGGGATCGTAGCTGATCAGGGCGTGACGACGTTCTGGTATGCGAGACCATGGTTCTACCTCCACAATGCGATAAATCGGCGAGCCGCCGTAGCGTTGCTTGAGTTGATGGACCGCGGCAATCAGTGGCGGATCCTGCCTGGTTCGAAGCTGCGGCAGAACTTCCTGATGAACAACTTCGTGAACAATGCCGCTCAATTCGAGCGTGATCGATTCGATCGATCCCGGGAGTTCAAGTGCCTGCAGGCGGAGTTCCACCGCTCGGATCAGCCGTTCGGCACTGCACGGTTCCTTGAGCACAAGATCACGTTCCCACGAACCGCCTCGCTCGATCACAGCGCTCAACCGAACTTCGCGAACCTGCTTGCCGCGCAGCACGGGACGACTGAAGAGACGACCAATGAGTTGACGTAATCCGACCAATAGCATGTCCCGGCTGACAGCCGGAGTCGGCATGATCAGGTTTTCGCTGACAATTTCGACATACGGCGTGGCGATAACCGGGCGCCTGTCGATCCCTTGCGCCAGTTCCCAGGCGGTTCGACCTGCTGGTCCGAACCTCGCCGCGATCTTGTGACCCGGGAGATTGGCGAATTGACCAAGTGTTTCCAGCCCAAGCCGTTGCAGTTGGTGAATCGTATCGGCGGGGAGAGGCAGCCAGTTTACCGAGGCGGTACTCAGAAAGGTCCGGACATCGGCTGCGTCGATTGTTTTTGCCGAACCAGCCGGCGAAATTCCCGCGGCCACGCGCGCCGCGAATTTTCCGGGAGCAACGCCGGCCCTTGGCCGAAAAATCGGCGGGATCGTTTGCAGAAAATGTCTGGCTGCATGAGCTGGACTATCGTAATGCCGCCCAAGTCCGGTCAAATCGATATACCAGCAGCCAGGCTCATCCGGATCAGGTTCAACCAATGGACTCATTTGGCCAAGGCGCTGCAGAATGTCACCTGAAATGCGGGTTTCTTCAGCCGGGTTGGGAAGCAGAATCAAGACGTCGGGACAGACTGCGAGCGCCTCGCGAATGGTGATTCCCGGACGTACGCCAGCGTTGCGGGCATCGTTCGTCACATCGACAACGACAGTGCGACCACTTTGCGGATTCGTCAGAATCACCTTGTCACTGTCGCGTTCGAGCTGATCGAGGGCGGCCACGCGAATCGAAAAGTGGGGAATGCGGAGGCAGGTGACAGGCATACGTGTGATCCTCCGGGAGATTGGGCTGCTGGATGACGTCATCGAATCAGCATGTTCGGCGGTTCGATACCGTCGAGAGTAGAACATATGTTCTATAATAGCAAGAGACTGATTCCAGTGATTCCACGTACACTAGGCGCGAACGAATTGCGCCAGCGAAGGCAGGCAATTCACCGATATCACGCATCAGGGAGATCACCTCGATCATGCCAAGCGATCGCTCGTCTGCCACACTGGATACATCCGAACCACGTGCCGAAGGTGTCGCCAGGATTCTGATTTCACGTGAGGATATTCAGCACAAGATTGCCGAAATGGCAGCCGAAATCGATCAGGAATATGCCAACGACATTCCATTGATGATCTGCGTTCTGAATGGTGCCGTTTCGTTCATGGCCGATCTGATGCAGGCCACGAAAATCCCGTTGACCGTCGATTTCATGGCCATTTCCAGTTACGGAGCGTCCACCAAATCTTCCGGTGTCGTGCGAATTCTCAAGGATCTGAACGACGAGATCGAAGGTCGCCGCATCATCATCGTCGAGGACATTGTCGATAGCGGTCTGACCCTGCAATACCTGCTCGATAACCTGCGCCGTCGTAAACCGAAAGACATCACGGTCATCGCTCTCCTGAAAAAGGACACGCCGGCGGCAATTCCGGTTCAAGTTGACAGAATCGGCTTCACAATCCCTGACGAATTCGTGGTTGGCTATGGGTTAGACTATGCAGGGCGATACAGAAACTTACCCTATGTCGCCGTACTCGATCCCCGCGTGTACAGCAGTGACATCCCCGAAAACGCCTGATAACCGCTGACTGATAGAGTGATATCCGAGATACAGTCAGCCTTTCTACTTCTGCCCCGGACTCGGGGAGGTCAGCAATGTTCGAACAACGGAAATGGCTCCGAAGCGGAATAGTTTGGGTGATCCTGATCGGGGCGGTCATTGCGCTCTGGTTTGCCTTCGCCTCGAACAGCCGCGATGCCGAGCGAGTCGATTTCAACACCACCGTTATCAATCAGATCCGCAGCGGTGAAGTCGAAAAACTGGTCACCCGGGATGGTGACACCAAGGTCGAGGTGCATTACACCGCACCCAATACCGCCGTTACCGAATCGCGTCTTCCACCCGATACCAACGTCATCGAAGTTCTTGAGGCAGCCGGAGTCGAGCCCGATGCGGTTCCGATCGAGGTCGAGGCGGCCAGCCGGTGGGGAGCCGTGGTGGGTATTCTTGCCTTCCTGCTGCCAACCCTGCTGATCGTCGGCATTCTGATCCTGATGATGCGCCAAAGTCAGGGGAGTAACAGCCAGGCGATGTCGTTCGGCAAGAGTCGCGCCCGACTCTTCTCGAGCAATCGACCAACAGTTACCTTCGCCGATGTTGCTGGAGTCGAGGAATCGAAGGAAGAACTGGCCGAGGTTGTCGAATTTCTCAAGTATCCCGAAAAGTTTGCTTCTCTCGGTGCCCGCATTCCACGGGGTGTTCTCCTGATGGGACCTCCGGGAACAGGCAAAACACTCCTTTCCCGGGCCGTGGCCGGTGAGGCGGGAGTTCCATTTTTCAGTATCTCCGGTTCCGAATTCGTTGAAATGTTCGTTGGCGTGGGAGCCAGCCGGGTTCGCGACCTTTTCGAACAGGCCAAGAAGAACGCCCCATGTATCGTCTTCATCGATGAAATCGATGCCGTCGGGAGACAGCGGGGTGCCGGCCTCGGAGGTAGTCACGACGAGCGCGAACAAACCCTGAACCAGATACTCGTCGAGATGGACGGTTTCGACAGCAGCACGAACGTCATCGTCATCGGAGCCACAAATCGCCCCGACGTCCTCGATCCGGCATTGCTCCGTCCGGGTCGCTTCGATCGGCAGGTCGTGCTCGATCGACCGGACATTCAGGGGCGGATCGCCATTCTCGAAGTACATTCCCGGGGCAAACCGCTCGAAGCCAATATCTCGATTGAGGCATTGGCTCGGCAGACGGCAGGGTTCTCCGGTGCCGATCTTGAAAACCTTGTCAACGAATCGGCGATTCTGGCCGCTCGGCGCAACAAGAAAACTGTTGGTCGTGAGGAAATGACCGAGGCGATCGATCGTGTTATCGCTGGTCCACAACGCAAGAGCCGTGTCATTTCCGAACGGGAACGCCTGATGACGGCCTACCACGAAGCCGGTCACGCGCTAGTTGCCCGGATGTTGCCAAATGCCGACCCGGTCCGAAAAGTGTCGATCGTTGCTCGCGGCATGGCCGGTGGGTACACCCGTACGGTTCCTGATGAAGATCGGCTGTTCAAGACCAAGGCCCAGTTCGACGATGACATCGCCGTATTCATGGCCGGCCAGGTCGCGGAGCTGATGGTTTTTGAAGAGTTCTCGACTGGAGCATCGAACGATATCCAGCGAGCCACGGGAATCGCAAGGCGCATGGTGACCGAATTTGGCATGAGTTCGCTCGGCCCGTTGGCATACGGCAAGAAAGAGGAACTCGTTTTCCTCGGACGGGAAATCAGCGAGCAGCGAAATTACAGCGACAATATTGCCTTCAAGATCGACGAAGAAGTGCGGTTGATCATCGACACTGCTCACGTGCGGGCGAAAGACGTGATCACGTCCCAGTTCGACAAACTGGAGTCGATCGCCTTACTGCTGATCCGCGAAGAAACAATCGAGGGCGAGCAAATGGAAGCACTGTTCGATCAGCCACGACCAAAACCGGACCTGATTGGTCCTCCAACTGGACGGCCGTCAACTCGGGCACGCGAAGTTGCGTCAACCCGTATCCGATCAAGAGACGAACAACGGCGAGAGGAATCCCGCGATGGTGACCCACCCGCTTTCGGGTCATTGAGGCCGCAGCCTGCTGGGTAATCGAGCAGTTCATCAAGTGACATAGTTCGTTCGGAGAGACCGGCACCCATTGGTGCCGGTCTCTTGCGGTTCAGACGTCGAGGATCAGCGGCAGGTGGTCGCTCGGACCGAGAAATGTGTCAGTTGCCCCGATTGCCAAGTCCGCGTCGCCACTTAAGGACTCGGATACGAACGCGTAGTCGAAGTGATACGGCTTGTCATTCGATCGATGAAGAAAGAATGTCGGGGCCGATTCCTTTCCCTGTGCTTCGCCGGTTTGCTGGTGATACAGGCTCGAGATGCCGAGGGTATGGAGTCGATCGACCATCAGTGAATGCGACTTCAGGCGATGCTTCCCGTCGAAGATGGCGTTACTGTTGAAATCTCCAATGAGGATTGTTCGGGGATGCTGAAGAAACGTATCGTAATGGTCGATTGCCTCGTGAATCAAACGGACATACCGCCGCGCGTTCACGTCGGAGGTGGTCGCCCAGATCGCCATAATGTGCAGATCGTCAACCACAAGCGGAACGAACCATGGAACGGTGTCCGTATATCCAGTATCGACCTCGACGTGATGATCACCAAAAACCAGGATGCCTAGTCCTTTCGACTTACGATTGCCAACCCAGTGACAAAACGTGGCCCCGGACGTATCGACATCGGCCCGCGATATTTCCTGGATGATCGCAACATCAGGTTCGAAAAGTTCGACCAGATGACGTTTCTTCCGGTACGCCATGCAGCAGTTCCAGGAGACGATTCGCATCTGGAGAATGCCTTCCGCGTGAGTTCGCCGGATTCGTCAGCTCATTCCGGCACGACTGGGCCCGTGGAAGATGCGCTACTGATAATCGAACGGGAGAGAAACAGCAAGCCCCTCGACATTGTCGAGGGGCTTGATACCTTTGGTGGAGACAGGGGGATTCGAACCCCCGACCTCTACAGTGCGATTGTAGCGCTCTCCCAACTGAGCTACGTCCCCAAAGCAACCTGATTATACCCGTGGTTGCGAGGGACAGTCAACGTCGTACGTGCATTCCGATTCACAGACTGGCAACGGATACCCGAGTCTGCCAGAGCGCATGTTTGGCTTGTACCAACCCTGGATTTGAACTGTTTCGCATTCGAATTGAAGGAGAACGCTGGTATGCGTGTGATGACGTACAACATCCGACATGGTCTTGGACACCCTTTGCCAGGAAAGAAGATTGGTGAGGTGGATCTTGAACGTATTGCGACCGTCATTCTCGAACACGATTCCGACGTAGTCGCTATCCAGGAAGTCGATCGTTTCTGGTCTCGTTCTGGATTCACTGATCAAGTCGAAGCGCTCGCGCGCCGACTCGATATGTTTCCGGCCTTCGCCTCAAATCTGTGCCTCGAAGCAGAATCAGTTGAGCGCAATCCGCGTCAGTACGGTGTGCTGACACTCTCGAGGCAAGAACCGACAGCGATCAACCACGTGCTCTTCCCTCCCGCACAACCGTTCGAGCAGCGTGGTTTTCTCGAAGTGCATGTCCCAGATCCGGTTCTTGGCACGATCCGTGTGTTCAACACGCATCTCGAAGTCGGTCGACCGAATGTCATCGCCGAGTCGACCCGCGTCCGAAACGAACAGGCCCGTCTCCTTTCCGATCTGGTTAGTTCTTCCGAAATCCCGGCGGTGGTCATGGGTGATTTCAACGGGAGTTCCGGCGATCCTGAACTCGATCCGCTACTCATGAACAAGAATGGATTGCAGGATGCGTGGATGACGTCCCACCCGGATCAACCCGGTTTCACGATTCCTGCCGATCCCGTTTCGTCGGCAGATCGCCGCATCGATTTCATTCTTGCCACGAAGGAACTCAGCGTTAGAAATTGTTCCGTCCCGGTCACCTCGACGACGAGGCTTGCTTCAGATCACTTTCCGGTAATCGCAGACCTTGACCCTGCCAGGTATCCCTTAAACGGATTGCGAGCGCGGGGGTCGACCTCTGGTATCGTGGAACGAAATCAACGATGGCGGATTGCGAACCTTGAGTGAACCCGGGAGCTGGAACGATGAGATTTCTCGACAAGATCAAGAAAGGCTTCGACACCGGCGGTGTTGCACTCGATTTGAGTGCGCCAAAACAGTTTCGTTGGAGCGACGAAACGCTGGCACTCAGCCTGACCCTGGCCGGTCATGATACAGAAGTTCGCACAATCAGCTCGATCAAGTTTCGTTTGCGGGAAGCCACAAGGAGTTCCGAAAACAAGTCTGCGCGCGATCGTGAACGCGAGGGAATTCGCTACACCCGCAGCGAGCCACTGGTTCTGCAACCGGGTGAGTCGGCGACGATCGATATTCAGTTTCCGCTAACTATCAGTGAGATTTTCGAGCAAGCTGGAGCATTGGAAAACGCACCAGGCTGGTTGAAAACCGCCGTCAACGTGGTCGATACCGGAAGCAAGTTGTCAATGTCATCGTCCGACTACACGATTTCGGCGACGCCTGAGATCGAGGGTGCCAACATGTCCAAAGGCGTATCTCGCCGGATTGAGCAGGTAGGTGTGGGGGATTTCCATTTCGGGTTGTGAGTTTTCCGAGATTGGAGAACGCTGACGTTGTGATGTGTTTTGATCAATGGCTGGTCCGGTGCTATACTCCGCTTCCAGCAGCATCGTGCGGGTGTAACTCAGTTGGTAGAGTGTTTGCTTCCCAAGCAAAATGTCGTCGGTTCGAGTCCGATCACCCGCTCCAAAAACAGTTGATTTCATGGGCTTTTTGATCAGATCGATCAATTCGGTCATCTGCGTTCGATCCAGATGTTGCACCAGCGTTGCAC
>JBBJOX010000009.1:0-20748 GCA_037724245.1 Thermomicrobiales bacterium
ACCTTCGCTCGGGCGCATTGCGGGAGAAGGTGAGTGGATATCGACCATGTCCATCCAGTCGATATCCGTGCCATCCGAACCGTGGTCCAGGGCTCGATCCCGAAGAATCAAGCCCGCCGCAATAACGTTGTCGTGAATAGATACAGACGGTCGTACACAGTGCACGTTACAGGCAGTACGTATCGTCTGTACGGACAATACCATCAGGTATTTGGTGCGTACAAGATGAACGTACGCTTTGTTTGGACACAATGTTCGGGTTGACCGGACACTCTGTACGGATGACTCACAGGATTCACACAGTTTGCTCCCGGAATCACGGGCCGGTACTTGCAACTGACATCACCAGCCATTCGCGAGTCAGCTTCTGCTATCCGCTGACTGCGTCCTGACCCGCTACCTCAAGGCAGAATCAAACGAGCTACCGGACCGAATCCGGGTCGGTGGTATACTTCGGTCCGATTGATCGGCCGAACTGTCGGCCGTTTTGTTGTGCGCAATAGGCACAGTCGTCGCACCAGCAGCAGTCGCGGTTGAACCCGGCCTGCACTGCACCCTGTGACGCGGCACCTGATGATTCAGACAAGAAGGGACGCATCGAGCGTGAAACTCAGCGTTGAGCGAAAACCGGATAGCCTCGTCGTACTTGATATCACTGCTGAGGAAGAGGAATTTTCTCTGGCCGTCGATAACGCTATTAAGAAGGCAGCGCGCACCGTTCAAATTCCTGGCTTCCGCAAAGGCAAGGCATCACCAGCCCGCGTCGAGAAAATGTACGGCCGCGAGACCTTCCTTCAGGAGGCCACTGATGGCGTCATGGATCGGCTCTACCGCGAGGCCCTGAAGCAGGAAGAACTCGTGCCAGTCGGAGACCCATCGGTCGAGATTGTGCAAATCGAGCCAGTTCAGTTTGTGGTTACCGTGCCCGTCTACCCGACTCCGGTTCTTGGTGACTATTCCACGATCCGCGTCGATCCGATCGATGCCGCGACGACCGACGATGATGTGCAGGAAGTGATCGATCGACTTCAGCGCTCGCAAAGCCCATGGATCGACGTCACCGAGGTACGAAGCCCGGTCGATGGTGAACAGGTCACGGTCGACTATGAAGTCTTCGACGGCGAGGAAGAGTTTCAGAAGCCGATCAAGGATGCGGTCTTCATCCTTGGTGAAACCAACCTGCTCAGCCAGCTTTCCGACAAGCTGAAAGAACTGAAGGTCGGCGAGTCCGATTCGTTCGAACTCGTGTTCGACGAGGACGATGAAACCGCAGACCCGACGATTCGGGGCAAGGTTCTGAAATACAACGTCGATCTCAAGGCAATTCATCAGCGCGATCTGATTGCGATCGATGAAGAGTTCGCAAAGAAAGTCGCCGACACTGATAGTGTCGAGGAGCTGCGGGTTCGCATTTTCGAGGATGTGCATCAGGGCAAGACAAACGATGCCCGAACTCAGATCGTCAACTCGATCATCGAGCAACTCGTCGATCGATCCGAACTCGATTTGCCGCACGCCATGATTCATGAAGAAGCACATGCCCGCGTCGGCCACCTGCAGCAGGAAGTGCAACGCAGCGGAACTCCGTTCGAAGCCTACCTCCGCATGCAGAACAAGACTGAAGAAGATATCGCGGTCGAGATGGAACCGGAAGCCGAGCGCCGACTCCGATCCTCGATGCTCGTCCAGGAATTCGCCCGGGCAGAGAACGTCGAAGTCAACGATGAAGATATCGATGCCGAAATCACCAAGGTCGTTGGCGAAGCGCCAACAGATGGCGATGATGCCGAACTGGCGAAGTTCGAGCAGACGAAAACGCTCTACAACGGCACCTATTTCCGCAACATGATGAAGAATCAGCTGTTTGATCAGAAGGTCACGGATCGCCTGATCGAAATCGCAACCGAGGGTCGCGGCGCGGTGATTAATGCCTACGTCGCCCCTGTTGTGATCGAGGCCGAAGGTACGGAAATCGAGGTTGAATCCGAGGTTCTCGAAATCGATCCAGAGATCATCGATGTTGAATCTGAAGTACTCGAGGTTCCCGACGAAACCCAAGAGGATTCCTGAGCTGCACGTACTAGGGAAAGGGGATGTCGTTTGCCGACATCCCCTTTCTCATGCTCGCCGAGCAGACAGGCATGGACTAGCGTGACCACGATCGAGCAACTGCACCTGCTCCAGTCCGACACTGGCAGTTCGCTGTTTCAGGCGATACGTGAACTCGATCCGCAACCGAACACTGGTTTGGCGGTTATTTCCAAACTGCGCAAATCGTTTCCCCCTGAACTCGTCGCGGGTGCGATGACAATGCATCTGTTGCGGATCCGCGCTCGTGAAAAGTTCGAACGGGCAGATGAGATGTGGTTCACCCGCGACGGACTTGAACAGTCCACCTCTGAAATGATCTCGAATTGGCGGACTCAGCGTTTCACCCAGCACCGCCGTATCGTCGATCTGTGCTGCGGAATCGGCGGGGATGCGACAGCCTTCGCACGACGATCTGATCGTGATGGAGAACAATTCACCATCGTCGATACCGACCCGGTTCATCTGGAAATGGCCGAATCGAACGTTCGCCTGCATTCCAATCAGGTTTCGCTGACCGCACATAATCGAATGGCCGAGGATATCGATCTGTCGTTGTTCGACGCCGTCTTCATTGATCCTGCCCGGCGCGATGACAAGGGTCGCCATGCCACCGGCAAGAGTAATCCGTCGCTTGCCTGGTGCACCGGCATCGCTTCAACCGTGCCGGTGGTCGGGGTCAAGCTGGCACCCGGATTGCCACATCACCTCATTCCAGACGGTTGGGGATTCGAGACCGTTGCCATCGGTCATGACCTGAAGGAGGCCATCCTGTGGTCGCCGGCCATGCAACCAGCACCATTTCAGGCAACTGTCATCACCGGAAGCGGATCCGCGTCAATGACCAGGGTACCGGGATCGACTGTGGGTACGCGGGAACCCCGGCCCGCCATCTGGCTCTACGATCCCAATCCTGCTATCACCCGTGCGGGACTGGTTGAGGATCTTGCCCGTACGCTCGATGCACACAAGATCGATGATCAGATCGGTTTTCTGGTGGCTGACCGCGAGGTGGCAACACCGTGCGCGCGATCCCACAGAATTCTCGCCTCATTGCCGTGGCACGAGCGCAACCTGCAGCAGGTTGTTCGTGATCTCGACGGAGGCGTAGTTGTAATTCGACGGCGTGGGCTACCCGGCAATGTGGACGATATTCAACATCGACTTCGCGGTCAGGGTCCAAATTCCCTGTTCATTGCCATGACCAGGATGGAAGATCGCCCGTGGGCAATCGTCTGCTCCGGCAGATCTCCCGAAATACCGGCAGTCGAACATCGCTCCATCAGGCCCTGATGGTAAACTTTCTCCCGATTGCTACCTCCGGGTAGCTCTATGGGTAGGTGAGCAACTGGACCTTATTGATTATCATTGTATGAAGTACTCGCGCCGGTTGCTGTAACCAGACGCAGGGTCCAGGGCCGGCCTGCTTCCGCGCCCGAACGTCCACTCAGAAGGTGCTGTCCCAAGATGGAAATCCCTCGCATTGAAAATCTGATCCCCATGGTCGTCGAAAGCACCAATCGGGGCGAAAGATCGTTTGACATTTACTCCCGTCTGCTCAAGGACCGCATCATCATGCTGGGCACGGCGATCGATGACCAGGTTGCCAATGCCGTCATCGCCCAGTTGCTCTTTCTCGATCACGACGATCCTGAATCCGACATCATGATGTACATCAATTCTCCTGGTGGAGTTGTGTATTCCGGTCTCGCCATTTACGACACGATGCAACTTGTTCGCCCTGATGTGCAGACCATGTGTGTCGGCACGGCGTTCAGCATGGGTGCTGTATTGTTGGCCGCCGGTGCACCCGGCAAGCGATCGGCATTGCCAAATTCCCGCGTCATGATCCACCAAGGATCAGTTGGATTCCGCGGCAACGTTCCCGATGTCGAAATTGCGGCTCGGGAAACACTGACCCTGACCACCAAACTGACCGAGATTCTCGCTGAGCATACCGGTCAGACCTTCGACAAGGTCAAGGCCGATACGCAGCGCGACTTCTTCCTGACATCTGCGGATGCCAAGGAATACGGAATCATCGATGACGTTATCGAGAAATCCACAAACCTCGCCGGAGCGGCCGGATCGAAGTCCCGTTCCTGAGATAACTCGCAAAACTGCTTACAACCCGCAAACGTATCCGGTACTATGTGACCACCAGACTACGAGGTGATCGGTGCATTACAGGTGTTCCTTCTGCAATAAAGGCCAGGAAGAAGTTCGGCGGCTGATTGCCGGGCCGAACCAGGTCTACATCTGCGACGAGTGTGTGCAGCTTTGTCGTGAAATCATCGAGGAAGAGGAACCGGCCGCTCCACGCCCGGCTCCGGGATTCACCAAGATCCCAACCCCTCGCAAACTCTATGAGCAACTCAACCAGTATGTGGTGGGGCAGGATCACGCCAAGAAGATCCTCTCCGTCGCGGTCTACAACCATTACAAGCGCGTCGGAGCCGGGCTCAATGCCGAGGACGATGTCGAGCTGCAGAAGAGCAACATCCTGCTCGTCGGTCCAACCGGATCCGGCAAAACGCTGCTTGCCCAGACATTGGCCAAATTGCTCGACGTTCCGTTCTCGATTGCCGATGCAACAGCGCTGACCGAGGCTGGCTACGTCGGAGAAGATGTCGAGAACATCCTTCTGCGACTGATCCAGAATGCTGGAGACGTTGCCCGGGCCCAGCACGGGATCATCTATATCGACGAAATCGACAAGATCGCCCGCAAGTCTGACAACCCGAGCATCACCCGCGATGTTTCCGGCGAGGGAGTGCAGCAAGCACTCCTCAAGATCATCGAGGGAACCGTCGCCAATGTTCCTCCGCAGAGTGGTCGCAAGCACCCGCACCAGGAATACATACAGATCGATCCGAAGAATATCCTCTTTATGTGCGGTGGTGCATTCGAGGGTCTTGAAGAGATTGTCTCCAAGCGCATTGGCAAGCAGGATCTGATCGGATTCGGTTCCCAGAAATCAGGCAAGGTCGTTGAAGCCAACCCGTTGATGCATCTCAACCACGACGATCTGCTCAAGTATGGTCTGATTCCCGAATTTGTCGGTCGTCTTCCGGTCAGTGTCGCGTTGAATCATCTTTCCCGACCGGAACTGATCAAGATCCTGACCGAACCACGCAACGCCGTCGTCAAGCAGTATCAGAAGTTCTTCAATCTCGACGATGTCGAGCTCGTTTTCACCGAAGATGCGCTCGAAGCCACCGCCAAGCAGGCGGAAGAACGCAAGACCGGTGCTCGCGGACTCCGCACAACCATCGAGCAAGTTCTGCTGGAAGTGATGTACGAGATTCCGTCTCTCGAGAACGTGCGCAAGTGCGTGGTCGATGCGAATGTCATCAACAATCGCTCCCGACCCTTGTTGCTTACCGTCAACGAGCAACCGATCGAGTACGCCAAGACTGCGTAATCAGGAAGGCGGACCGCTGGTCCGCCTCACCCAATATCCTGGCTCCCCTATTCCGGTTTCCGTAACCATCAGTGCCGGAGTCTACATCCTCCAAGACCTTTTGTTGAGAATGATGATCATCTTTTAGCATCTGTTTTACAGGTTGTTAATGGTGTTGCCTGAAGACTCAATCATGATGAAGTCCAGATGTCGCGTGCGTTTCCGCGAGTCCCTGCTGGTTCATCGTGAAAGGGTCCTATGTGAACAACGCTGCTTTCGAACGTTTGCTGAAACGTCGTACGTCACGTCGCCTGACCGTTGCATCCGGAGCAAGCGGATTGATTGGTCTCAGTTTCGCGGGTAACCCGACGAAGGTTTACGCCCGGCAGTCCAGCGCCGACGGCACTCCTGACGCCACGCCGACCTCCACCCTCTCGCAACCTTCGGCCCAGTTCGGAGCCTATCCTTTCCAGCTCGGTGTCGCTTCCGGTGACCCTCTGGCCAATTCTGTGATCCTCTGGACCAGACTTGCACCGTCTCCGATCGACGGCGGTGGCATGGATCCGATTCCCTACGATGTCAGCTGGGAACTTGCCACGGATGAAGGATTCGGCACGATCGTCCAGTCCGGCACCACGTCCGCCGATCCCAACCTGTCGCACAGTATTCACCTCGAAGTCACCGGCCTTGATCCCGCCACGGAATACTTTTACCGATTCATGGTTGGATCCGAGGTTAGCCAGGTAGGGCGCACCAAAACCGCACCGGCGATCGGTCAGGCAGTGCCGTCGGTTCGATTTGGCTACGCCTCGTGCTCCAACTATGAGCACGGCTACTTCGTCGGATACCGGGCGATGGCCGAGCAGAACCTCGATGTCATCCTGCACCTTGGCGATTACATCTACGAGTACGGTCCCGACGAGTATCACGTCCGTGAACCGGAGAACTTTCGGCTTCACACCGGTGCCGAAACCCTGGCCCTGCGCGATTACCGAAACCGCTTCGCCCTCTATCGTACTGATCCCGATCTCCAACTCGCCCATGCCTCGGCCCCATGGGTTGTGACCTGGGACGATCACGAAGTCGAAAACAACTACGCCGACCTGACGTCCGAGAACAACGATTCCGAAACCGACTTTGCCCTGCGTCGGGCCGATGCCTATCAGGCGTATTACGAGCACATGCCACTGCGTCCATCTTCGATGCCGGTCGATCCGGATCTGACGCTCTATCGCAAGTTGAACTTTGGGGATTTGCTCGAATTCCAGGTTCTGGATTCCCGACAGTATCGAACCGATCAACCAGCTGGCGACGGCGAATACCCGCGCAGCCCAGCCTCGATCGATCCGTCCACGACACTCCTCGGTCCTGATCAGGAACGCTGGCTGCTGCAAAACCTCAGCGCCTCGACCGCGACCTGGAATGTAATGGCGCAGCAGATTCTGATGGCCGAAACCTACTTCCCGGTCACAGATGGCGAAGCCCAGGGGTATTACACCGACAGTTGGGGTGGGTATCCATCGGCCCGTGAACGTATTCTCAGCCACTTGCTGAACAACCCGATTGCCAATCCGGTGATTCTGACTGGTGATATTCACACTGCGTGGGCGAATGATATCAAGGCCGATTGGGAAGACAATGCTTCCCGAACCATAGCGACTGAATACGTAACGACCTCGATTACTGCGGGAGGAACAGAGCCGAGCAACTTCGGCGAGGCATATCGCGACGTCTTCTCGTACATCAAATACTTCGATGGCCGCCACGGTGGCTTCACGGTCGCTGAAGTGACCGCAGAGTCGTGGAAGAATGACTTCTACAACGTCGACAACATGGAGGACTTTGCGTCGCCGGTCACGCTCTCGGCAACCTACATCACCGAAGCCGGAAACCCTGGCGCCCAGGAAGGCTAATCATCGTCACCGACCCTGGGCCGCGTGCTCCGGGGTCGGAACCCTATGCCTCGATCAGCTTTCGGATAACCGGCTCCAGCACTCCGGCCATTCGCGAAAAACCGAGATCGGTTGGGTGTGAACTATCCACCGTGGCCTCGTCGTCATCCCCCAACAGTCCGGTGTTCTCGAGGTAGTGCAAATTCGGGTCGCCGGACTTAACCAGAGAATCAAACGCCGTCCGGTACTCCAGTCGCTTGCGTCGGTGCAGTTCCTGCTTGGCCGGTATCGCCCATGCGTTGGTGAATGTTCGATCCTCGACCAGCAGGATCGGCGTCTCGGGTTGCACTGCTCTCAGTGCCTGTACGAACGGAACTGTGCGCTCCCGCACTAAATCGTGATCCATGTTCGGCAGGCAATCGATGATGTAGATCGCAGCCTGGATTTCGGACAGATGCTCCGCGATCTCGACTTCCATCTTGCCGTTACCGGAGAATCCGAGACCGATCACATTCCTTCCCAGGCGTCTGCCCAGTTGCGCCGGAAGCGCCATCCCCGGTCTCGACGCTGACGCTCCGTGAATGATTGACGTACCGTAATAGACCACCGGCGTCAGCGGATCGGGCGGCACAATCTCGAATGATGCTCCGAGCGGAACACCGACTTGCACATCTTCCAGATTGTTGAAGAGCGGAAAGTACACAGTATAGTTACGGTTCATGCCATCGATTTCCTCGGCAATCACCGCGTTGTTCACGCCGATCGTCGTCGGATGCCCTACACCCACCCAGTGAATTTTTCCGTCATCCGCCTCACCGTAGAGATCGAGCCCGCTGACCGCGGTTGCAGGCATATGACTGAGCGCGAGCACCTCACCGTCAATTCTCCAACGAGCGGCAATTGACGTCGCGTCAGTTCGGAATCGACTGAACAGGCTGCTCGAGTTGCGACTCAGATTCCAGACGATCTCCGGAACGCGGGATTGCGCGCGAGTCGGAAGTCTATCGTAGCGACGAATCGTGTCGGCAAACCCTTTCCCTTCCGGTTCGCCCAGACTGTGCCAGGTCCATTGCCGAGGTTCCGTCATGGTGCCGTTATCTCCAGATTCAGGAACCTGCGAAACCAGGCTGCCAACGTGGTCCGCAGCTTTGAATTGAGTAGCGCATCTGCAGAATCAACGAAAGTATCTGTCCCACCGAGATCAGGCGGCAACGCCCGTATCCGTTGATCCAGAATCGAATCCTGCAGGGCGCGCGTAAAACGCTCGGCGAAAAGAACCCGGAACGGCCGATCGAAGTAGGGCTGTATCAGCACATCCACAGAATCGCAGACTCCCAGATCATTCTGGCGATTCCCCAGCGTGGACATCACGTTGACCAGGCCATTCTCGCGCTCGTTCCACGATGTTGCAAAGCGTATCTGATCCAACCATGGTCCGAGTTCGTTTGCTCCGTCGAGATGGCTGAAGGCAGTTCCAAGCCATTTCGCATACGGCGCGTAGGTTCGCTCCTGCAAGAACGCCAGCTTGATCGAATCCTCAATCAGGTTCATGGCAACCAATTGGGAACCAAGATCGTCACCTACTTCGCCGCAGCGACCGACGAACGCTTCCTGCTGGGCGATTCGCTTCCAGCGAGCAGCCATCTGGTAACGCCAAACGTCACCCGGATACCAGGTCAGTGCCCGACGAATCCGCGTCCAGTCGCCGACATCATCGCGAAACATTGGCCCAGACGTCCATTCGAGCAATGTTTGCGGCGATGTCGTTAGCCAGTGGCCGAGGTCGAACTCCTCGATCGACCGGATGCCGAATGCATTGTCGAGCAATCGCGAAGGAGTATCGATCCGAATGCCATGCGTTCGACCGTCACCGGTATTGTGGTGGAGCATGATCGGATCACCCGGCAGATCAGACGAGCCATTAAGATCGGTTGGCAGACCGAGGATGGTTGGAGGCAGGCAGTCGTCGAGCTTCGACAGAATCAATAGTTTGAAAGACTCGATATCCTCTTCGCGCAAGAGCAAGTTGAGACGCGGTCCCCAATCGTGATCCATCGATCGTTCGGTGTCGTATCCGAGAACATCCGATCCTTCACCAATCAGCACGGCTGCAAAGGGCAATCCGGGAAAAGACGTCGCCATCAATGGCGCCACGACATCCTCGTACAACGCTCGACTCAACCGATGACCGGACACAAATAGCATCGTGCTCTCCTGTACGCAATCCTGACGAACCACTCTATGCTATTCACCTGAATCAGTCGTCAAAGATGGACATCGCTACGTGCATCACACCGCAAATCGATCCGAACCGATTAGTGCAGGCATTGTTACTGCCCTGGTTGGATTTACATCCTCATTCGTGGTTGTGCTCGCCGGGCTAACGTCGGTGGGAGCCTCGGATCGGCAGGCGGCCTCAGGACTACTCATCCTGTCCGTCGCCATGGGGATCGCCTGTATCTGGTTAAGTCTTCGATATCGGATGCCAATCACCTGCGCCTGGTCGACACCCGGAGCGGCGCTCCTCGCCAGCACCGCCGCCGTCAGTGGCGGCTTTCCAGCGGCGATCGGAGCGTTCGTCATTGTGGGAATGGCGATTGTCGCAACTGGGCTCTGGCCGCAACTGGGAGACATCATCGCACGTATCCCGAAGTCGCTTGCCCAGGCGATGCTGGCCGGAGTGTTGATGCCACTTTGCCTCGCGCCGATTCGCGCGAGCAACGACGTTGGCTGGATGGTGGTACCAATCGTTGCCACCTGGCTCATCGGCACGAGGTTTGTGCCGCGCTGGGCAGTTCCTGCGTCACTCTGCGTCACTCTGCGTCACCATGGTGCTGATTGGCTGGCACATTCAGATCATTGGAACATCGATCGATCCGAATCTGCTTGTGCCCGAACTCGTCTGGACGACACCAACGCTCAGCTGGCAGGCGATGGCGTCGATCGCCCTGCCGCTCTACATCGTTACCATGGCTTCGCAAAATGTACCCGGAGTTGCCGTGCTCTCGACATTCGGATATGCCGCACCATGGAAAGCGGCCCTGACTGCCACAGGTGTCGGTACCATCGCCGGTGCCCCGTTCGGCGGTCACGCGATCAACCTCGCCGCCCTGAGCGCTGCGCTGGCCGCCGGACCCGAAGCCGGAGCGGACCGCGATCGACGCTGGATAGCAGCGCTGACTGCCGGATTCTCCTACCTGCTCCTCGCGGGCATCTCGGCAGCTCTGGTTGTTCTGGTCGCAGCCTCGCCCGAAGGTATCCTCGAAGTCGTTGCCGGGCTCGCTCTGCTGGCAACAATGGCATCCGCACTCCAGGCCGCACTCTCCGACAGTGACGACCGAATCGCCTGTCTGGTGACGTTTCTGATCGCAGCATCGGGCATCGTTTTCTTCGGCATCGGTGCTGCATTCTGGGCACTAGTCGGCGGACTGGTTGCGCGAAGGGTCCTCTGGCCGAAATCTGACGGTGGGCAGTAACTACCGGTGAAAACTGATTGCATTTACCCTTGTCAATCTGAATGCCGCTCGCTATCTCCCGGAGACACCCATGGAATCCACGCACGACCTGATCGCCCGCCGCCGCTTCGGCAGCACCGCATTCGAGGTTCCGGCCATTGCTGTCGGATGCGCCCCGATGGGGGACATGGCATCCACCTTCGGCTACAGCGTTTCAGAAGAGGATGCCTTCGCTACCGTTCGCGCGACGTTGAAGAGTCCTTTCAACTATCTGGACACGGCCGCCGCCTACGGCAACGGAGAAAGCGAGCGACGGATTGGCCTGGTTCTTCGTGAGCTCGGGGGTCTGCCAGACGGAGCGTTTCTGCAAACAAAGATTGGTGCCGGAACCGATGCCAGTGGGCATCGCAACTATTCCGGAACCACAATCAGAAAACGATTCGAGCGCAGTCTGCACCTGCTTGGTGCAGAGCGTTTCGACATGGTCTTTTTGCATGATCCGGAACACGCGACCGATGAGGAAATATTTGGCGCCGGAGGAGCAATCGAAGCACTTCTCGATTTGCAGTCTCAGGGTCTGATCACACATCTGGGAATTGCCGGTGGACCGATCGACATGGAAATCCGCTATGTCGAGACCGGTATTTTCGACGCCGTGATCACCCACAATCGCTACACATTACTGAACCGAGTTGCCGATCCACTACTGACCATGGCCGCCGAACGCAAGATGGCTGTGCTCAACGCGGCTCCATACGGCTCGGGAATGCTTGCGAAGGGACCAACTGCCTATCCCCGTTATGCCTACGGCGACGCCGACGAGACGCAACTGCGAAATGCAAATCAGCTCGACGACATTGCACACCGACACAATATTCCACTGGGCGCCGCAGCACTTCAGTTCTCGCTCAGGGACCCAAGAATCACCGCGACAATCGTCGGCATGAGCCGGCCAGAGCGTCTCGCTCAGACCAGGGCGCTGGCGGAACACCCGATTCCCGCCGCCGCCTGGGAAGAACTCCTCAGCGTCCCATTTGACATGACCGAACCTCAGTAAAGTCAATAAATCAACTTTTCCCGAAATCCCGTTGTGTCGCGCATTCCAGCAAAATAACACCCGCGCACTTTGGCAGTACGCGGGTGTTCTGATCTCAAAATGGGAACCTCAGACGAAGAGCGGTTCCATCTCGTACTTGCGAACCAGCTCGTCCATGGCCACGTTGTCGGGACGGGTCTCGAGGTCCTGGGCGATCTCGAGCACGGTCGGCAGAATATTGATATCGCCCAGTGTGTTGAGATACACGCGCTCCCGGCCAAGAACCCAGTTCATTGCCGTGCTGATTCCGTCACGGTCCCGCAGCGGATCGTACCAGGTCGATGTCGTCGGCTCCACATCGCCCCACGGCCGACGCGTAACTGCCTTGATCGTCTGCATCGCCACATTGCGCTCGGCACAGGCCGAATACAACGCGTCGAAATCGTCCGAATACTGTGAATTCTGAACCAGGACGTAACTGTAGGGCAGCAGAACGGAATCGAAATCGAAGCGATCCAGCGCCTTGCGATGCTGTGATGCAACGGTCACACCGTGGCCCGTCACACCAATAAATCGGACCAGTCCCTCTTCCCGCGCCTGGATTGCTGCTTCCAGCGCTCCGCCTTCGCCAAGCGCTGTATCCCATTCGTTCGGATCGACGAGATTGTGCAACTGGATCAGATCGACATGGTCGGTCTGCAATCGCTCGAGCGACCGCTGGATTTCGGCATAGGCATCAGCACGCTTGCGTTCTCCGGTTTTCGTCGCCAGGAAAATGCTGTCGCGATTGTGCTTGATCCAGGGACCGAGGCGGATTTCAGAATCTCCGTAGCTGGCGGCTGTATCAAAGTGGTTGACGCCCGCGGCAATCACGTGATCAATGGTGCGATCGGCCTCGTCCTGCGTCACCTTGCTGAACGCCGCTGCTCCAAAGATGACACGACTGCTCTCATGTCCGCTTCGACCAAATGTAAATCTTGGAATCATGGGGACCAACTCCTGACGATGGATAAAGGAATGAACTGACACCATTATATCGCTGATGCCGCTGAAGATCTGCCTTGCGTTCCATTTCACGAACTTGTATAGTCAATTCGATGAACGCAATGGCGAAAGCCCTCAGTACCGGCACTACCAAGCGAAGCACGATGTCGATGATTACCATCGAGATTATTACTCGCTTGCCTGCTGGGCCGGGTGATCGCTGACGCACATCGAACGTCAACAATCACAGAAACCGGATCGGCAGGCGGGAGCGAAAGCCCCGCTTTTTTGTTTGCCTCGCGCAGGCCTCCGATTCAGGTATCGATTACGAAAACTGAACAACCTACATTTGGACAATGCCGTTCCAGATGCAGTTCCCGTGCCAACCACCACCGGCAACGACGCCGTCAACCATTGACTACCCTGATGCCCGGATCTGGCATCACTTTATTGCCTGGCGGCGTGAGGTTCTATCATCATGATTGTCCTGAAATTTGGAGGCACTTCGGTCGGAGAGGCACGGCGCGTCCGTGAGGCTGCTGCAATTGCCCTCGCCCAGCCTGCACCACGAGTCGTTGTCGTGTCGGCAGCTTCGGGCATTACTAACCTGCTGCTCGATGCTGCCCGCGCCGCCGCACGAGAACAGGACGACAAGGTCACGCTGGCCTACGATGCCATCGTTGCAAGGCACCGCATCATCCTCGAATCCGTTCAGAATCCGTTCGAACTGGCCACAGCATCGGTTCTCATCGATCAACTACACGTCGATCTCCTGACAACACTCGGTCACATTACTGCCGAAGGGGAACTCAGCGAGCGGTGGTCCGATCGGGTCGTTTCCTTCGGTGAAAAATGCTCCAGCGTCCTCATGGCAGCAACGATTCGTGATCTCGGATCGAGAGCCTGCCACGTTTTTGCCGAATCACTGATCGCTACAGACAACCGCCATGGATCAGCCAGACCAGATCGCCCGCGAACCCGCGCCAACGCCATGGCAGTCCTCACACCGCTGGTCCAGGATGGTCAGACCGTCGTGGTTACCGGCTTTATTGGCGCTTCGCCGTCCGGAGAGACAACCACACTGGGACGCGGCGGTTCCGACTACAGCGCAACGCTTTTGGGTGCGGCACTGGATGCAGATGAAGTTCAGATCTGGACCGACGTTCCCGGAGTGCTAACATCGGATCCTCGCAAGGTTGCCGGAGCGAGGGTCGTTCCCGAAGTGAGTTTCGATGAGGCACAGGAACTCGCGCATTTCGGTGCCAAGGTACTTCATCCCCGGACGATCCGCCCGGCGGTAGCCCAGAACATCCCGGTTCGCATTCTCTCGACCTTTGCTCCGGATGAACCAGGCACTGTCGTCACAAAAGACACGATCGGCGACCACATCAAGGCAGTCACGGCGCTGAAAGGGTTGATCTCGCTCTCGGTCGAAGTACCGGAGCTCGAGGATCTTGCCGAAGCGTCAGCAGCGGTTTTTCGGATCATGGCCAACGATCATATCGAAATCGTGACCGTATCGCAGGCATCGTCGCGGAGGCGGATGTCGTTTCTCGTCGATTCGGTGATGGGCGGTTGTGCCCGATTGCAGCAACGGCTGGAGCGCGACCTCGACGCCCTCGATGTCACCGTGCAGTGCACTGAAGATGTTGCGATCTTGGCCGCGGTCGGTGAAGGTGCAGCCAGCACGCCTGCCGCACTGTCGCAAATTCTTCGCGTGCTCCACCGTGCCAACGTGCCGGTGCTTGCGACAAACCAGCAGACTTCGAATGTCGCCATTCTCGTCGTCATCCCGGAATCATCGGCCGATCGCGCGGTGCTCGCCGTTCACGATTCGTTCATTCGACCTGCAGTCGCCACTGCCCGCAACCGGCGAAGTCGGCGCAGCCAAATGCTCTCCGAAACCGTCCGCGTCGGCTAATCGACCTCATCCACTCGCACACCCTCTGGAAGGACAATCCCGTGTCAGATACCCGAATACCGGTCGCCGTGCTTGGAGCCACCGGGAATGTCGGTCAGCGCTTCATCGAACTGCTGGCGAATCATCCCTGGTTTCGGGTTGCGGAATTAGTGGCGTCTGATCGCTCGGCTGGAAAGCGCTTCCGCGATGCAACCGATTGGCGCCTCGGATCTGACTTTCCGAATTCTGCCGCTGACCTGACCGTGCTCGATTACAATGCCGAACTTCAAAGTCCGGTGGTGTTCTCCGGCCTGCCGGGCGAGGTTGCCGGCGAAATCGAACAACGGCTTGCCCGCACCGGGCATGCGGTATTCAGCAACACATCGACCCATCGCATGGAACCGGATGTCCCGTTACTCGTACCAGAAGTCAATCCAGATCACATTCAGGCGATTCAGGTCCAGCGCGACGTTCGCGGCTGGAAAGGCTACATAGTGGCCAATGCCAACTGTTCGGCTATCCATTTGATGCTGGCGCTGAAACCCCTCCAGGACGCATTTGGGATCGATGCCGCACTTGTCGCCACGATGCAGGCCGTATCCGGTGCTGGATACCCCGGCGTTCCATCGCTCGACATGATCGACAATGTCGTTCCCTACATCCCCAGCGAAGAAGAGAAGATGCAGATCGAGGCAAAGAAGATGCTCGGCACTTGGTCCGCCGAATCTGGTTTCGTCGATGCCGATATCATCGTGAGTGCGCATTGCAACCGGGTTCCGGTGCGAGACGGTCACACAGAATGCGTCTCTGTTCGACTCGGGAAACCGGCCGCTCCGGCCGACGTCATAAACGTGTTCGAATCGTTCCGGGGGCGGCCACAGCATCTTGATCTTCCCAGCGCGCCGAAGCGGCCGCTTATCGTACGTCGTGAGATCAACCGACCACAACCGCAACTCGATCGCGACGATCAATCGGGAATGGCCACCGTCATCGGCCGCGTGCGGGAGTGTCCTCTTTTGGGTACCAAGTTCGTGCTGCTTGGGCATAATACGATCCGGGGTGCAGCCGGAGCATCGATCCTGAATGCTGAGCTGTTCCGGGTCGAGGGCCTGCTGCCCGTCTGAACATCCCGAATCGCTTTTTTCACGTGCTTGACATGGAAGTTCAACGCACACGGAAACACCGAGCGCTGCATCGCCCGGTGTTTCCAGAGGTGGAGGGATGGGTTGTATTCGTTTAGATCGGATCACTCAATGGCGATCACTCGTCGATCAAACGGTACGTTCGACCTGCGGTCCTGTCGTCCTGAATCGCACCACGTGAATCAGGTTGACTGTTGCGGAATTGGCGACCAGATCGGAATTCGCTGGACAGAGGGCTGGTCTTCCAACGCGATCTCGACGCCACCTGCGAGGCCTGATCGAATAATGCGCTACTCTCTCGGCCAATCCATCCGTAAAAACACCTAAATGCTGCTCCTCGCATACTTTTGCCACTACGTATCTTGCCAGTGGCAATGTCGACAGCCGAGGTCGATGCGATGCGAAAGGCCACCTACCAGCAAACTCGCGTGGACTGCGACGTTGGGCGTGAGTGCAGCAACCGGATTCCAATCACTCATCGTCGTCGCTCTGGACCCGTATCCTTGTTGGATACCGATCGTGACAGTGATGAAGGACAACGATGAACTATCAGGCAGATCGAGGCGAAAAGGCACGGGCAAACCTGGTTGCGGCATTGCGTGAATGTGGCGAACTTGCCGACGCCGTTCAGAACATTCAGGGAACCGAGTTGATCGAGGTTATCGATTATCTCGACAGCCTTCGCTTCGTTATGGCCGAATCCAGCCAACTGCTGCAGGGTGTCGTCCGTGGAGAAACGTAGATACCAGTCCGTTCATTCTGACTGGCGTTCCGAATTCGACGATTGAATCGGGGGGAACACTGTCGGAGTCCATTCTGGCTCAGCCATATCGGGGTCCAGTGGGTAAATCGGTCGGTCGATCCGGGTGAAAGGCAGGCTGACGATGTCCTGATTTACACCGCCAGGAGTCAGCGCCATATACGACCGTGTGCTGATATCGAACCACTCCTGTTCGATGTACCCGACCTTGCTGACCACGATATCGAAATCTGAAACATCGAATCCAGCCTCGGTAAAGTCCCGAATGTGGTGATATGGCTTACGGCGGGACGGCACAATCACGTATATCCCGCCACTCCTCACCACTGCGATGTCACCACCGACCGAGTCACCGAGCACGATACTGACGACTTCTCCGTGCAAATCGACCTTGGGGCCATTCACTGGATCCAGCCAGCCGCCAATGGTGATGCTCACTTCATTGCCAAGACCAGCGGCGATCGCCGTGGCTGCTGCCTCAGGATTTGGAACGGCGCCTACGATCACCTTGCGTTCGCCTGATGCCAGTTCCGGACGCACAAGAAGTCGAGCAACCATGTAGGCAACATCGCCTGCGCCACCGGCCACCGGATTGTCTCCGGCATCACTGATGAACACCGGCCCATCCGGTTGTGACAGCGCTTGCTCGATCGTCCAGTCAGCTGTTCCAGCCTCCCGATCGAACTCGAAGTCGGCCCGCGCCTCCCAGAACCGCCGTGCAATCGTCACAGCCTCGGCCGAAATCGCGACCTCATCGAATCCTGTAACGACGGTTGTCGCCGATGCGCGCGGTTGATCGGCCCAAACGTAACCCACCCAGAGTGACGCATCGTAGACGCCTTCGACGACGTCCGACTCCTCCAGCTTTTCGTACACGGTCCTGCCCGGTTCCCAGAACGTACTCGTTCGCTCCCCCGGCAGCACGACCGGAATCTTCAGCCACGCACGAGACGGACGAACGTTTCGATCAAGCAGGTCCAGCAGATTACGTACGGCACGTGCCTTCGTTTCCATGGCATCGAGATGTGGTGCTTGCCGGTAGGCTGTGAAGCAATCAATCAGTGATACGAGCTCTTCAGTCACGTTGCCGTGGAGATCCATTCCCGCGGAGATAACGCAGTCCGAACCGACGAGGTCACGAATAGACCGTGCAAGATCGCCCTCTGCATCATCCAGACCATCGACCGACATCGCCCCGTGTACATCGAAGAAGAACCCGTCCAGCGGCAATACTGCCTCGATCCTTTCCAGCATTTCTGTTTTCAGTAGCCGGTAGGTTTCTGCCAGCACGACTCCGTTGGGGATCGATCGCGCCTTGAGGGTAGGGAACCAGGATACGTCTGTCCGACCCTCGAACGTGGAGTCGACGAAAAACGGGGTGTTTTCGAAATATTCCGCCCCTCGATGAATCACAAAGCTGTCGAGTCCTGTTTTCTGCGGAGAGAACGTGCTGGATTCAATCGCGATACCGCCGATACCGATGCGATGTGTCATATCCTAAGCTTCCTTGTCGCAATGGGGGAAGTGAAATCGGAACACATAGCCGCTCACTCAACCCACATAGTGCAGCGCGTTTCCTCTCTGCGCAATCGGGAAGTAGCCAATGCGGGAGACATCAAACAGACTTCTCCTGTTATCAGCCGCTTATGTGAAGGATCCTCATGACTTCCCGCAACTCTCTTTTCGAAGCCGTTCCGGATCAGGCCGTTGCCGAAGGCGCCATTGTCGGTGCCGACGTTGTTGTGATGCACCATGGCGAGATCGTCGCGCACCATCAGGCTGGCTTCGCAGATCGCGAAGCCGGTATCCCGGTGAATCCCGCCACGAAATTTCGACTCGATTCCGCAACAAAGGCGTTCACATCAGTTGCAGCGATACGCTTGATCGAGCAGAAAATCATTCATCCGGACGATCTGGTGTCCACGTGGCTACCAGAGTTCCAGCCGCGATTGCCTTCAGGAAACACCGCCGAGATCAGACTCCATCATCTGATGACGCACACCGCAGGGTTCGGTCTTCGGGCGATGGAGGGAGGATCAGGGCCATATTCACGAGCCGGTGTGTCCGACGGAATGGATCTTTCAGGTATCGGCATGGAAGAGAACCT
Organism: Thermomicrobiales bacterium; assembly: GCA_037724245.1. GTDB lineage: Bacteria > Chloroflexota > Chloroflexia > Thermomicrobiales > UBA6265 > JBBJOX01. The sequence goes on from JBBJOX010000009.1 coordinate 18,768, forward strand.
CCAGCGAATATCTTCGGTGCCACTGGAGTTCGAACCTGGTACCCAGTGGATGTACTCACTTGCAACCGATGTGCTCGGAGAAGTTGTCGGGCGCGCCTACGGATCGTCCCTGAGAGAAGCAATTCGCGATCTGATCACTGTTCCGCTCGAACTCCGCACTGTTGGCTTCGATGTGCCAGAGGATGACGCCGAATCACTGGCGGCGCAGTATACCGACGGTGAACCTGCGGCGCAGCGAATGCCAGATCATGTCGTTCCCGCCGCAGGGGAAGGTGGTCCCATTCGCTCGCTCCGGCGGTGCTTCGATCTGACTGCCTATCCCTCAGGTGGCGCCGGCATCGTCGGGTCTGCGCTCGATGTCGCCATATTTCTCGATGCAGTGCGCCGTCTCGATCTTCGAATCGTCTCGGGGGATTCAGCCGATTACCTGTTTGCGAACCAGATTGGCTCACTGGAATGCGATGCTGGCTGGGGCTATACCTACGGCTGGTCTGTCCTTGTCGACCCGTCGAAGGATTCCACTCCGCAGTCGGCTGGTACGATCAGCTGGGCTGGCGGACTCGGTCATCGCTGGTTCGTCGATCCGGCCAATCACCTGACCGTCGTGAGTTTGACCAACACTTGTTACGCGGGGACATTCGGACCATATCCGGATTCGATTCGAGATGCCGCCTACCGCTTGATCGCAGACTGACCATTTGCCCGCAGAACCAAACGGCGAAAATTCCTATCTTCATTGATGACTATGTACCTGGAGTTTCGCATTCCCGGGGAACACACGAGGAGACGTATTCTTGCAGAGGATTGCCTTTCGTCTACGGATCAAACCCGGGCAACGCGCTGCCTATATTGCCCATCATGCCAATGTCTGGCCTGACCTGCTCGCCGATCTCTCCACAGCGGGATATCGAAACTACTCGATTTTCGTCGACGGAGACGATCTCTTCGGCTACTTCGAATGCTCCGATTACCAGGCTGCCAACCTGGCGATGGCAACCAGTGATGCCAATCGTCGTTGGCAGGCGTTCATGTCTGACTACCTCGAGGCGTCGCCGGATCCCGATGCTGGCCCTGCAACCCTGATGACTGAGATTTTCCGACTTAACTAGAAAAGAGGTGGAGCGGCCAACCGCTCCACCTCCTTATCAATGCGTCCCAAGGAGTGCTAGAGCGCCGGATCGATCCACATCCACGGCAATGACCACGTCAGGCCGAATCCATTCGGATAGGCATTCTTCAAACGTGGCTGCGTTGCGGCGACACCCTTGTCGAAATAGAGAATGATTTCCGCGGCATCCTCATTGATCAGATTACTCATTTCGACCAGAATCTCGAAGCGGGCGTCAGGGTCGAGTTCCACCAGTTGCTGCGCCTGCAGCGCATCGTAGTCCGGATTACTCCACTGACTGATGTTGAATCCGTTGGGCGGGATACCGGCCGTTGCGTAGAGCGCACCCTGATCACCCTGATTGATCCAGGTAGCGCCTAGCAATCCAAGCTGGAAATCGCCGGCAAATAATCTGTCGAGATATGTCGGCTGTGGCTCGGCTACAGGAATGATTTCGATACCAATCTCTCCGAACACCTGCTGGAAATACGCAACTTGCTGCACGTTGACCTGCGAGTCGACGTAGTACAACTCGGTACTGAACGGTGCTCCGTCCTTTTCCCGGATGCCGTCACCGTCACTGTCGACCCAGCCTGCCTCTTCCAGCAGTGACATCGCCATCGCCGGATCGTACCCGTAAATGGTGGTGATCCTGTCCGGTGCGTAGGCCGGCGAAGGTGGCGGTTGCGGTCCATCGGCTCGAACGCCGTAGCCGAGCAAAATCTCATCGACGATCAGATCACGGTCCATGGCGAAGTACAACGCCTTGCGAACCCGTACATCCGTGAAGAATGTTCCCTTGGCACCCAGATTCGGAGCCAGGAATTGATGACGCCAGGTCTCGTACTCGTGAAACACGATTTCGGGATTGGT
>JBBJOX010000010.1:0-20601 GCA_037724245.1 Thermomicrobiales bacterium
CCGCTCGATTCAGGAAGAAACCGGAACCAAGATCGATATCGCCGACGATGGCACGATCTCGATTTCATCGGCCGATGGCGATGGAGCCGAACGGGCACGAGTCAAAATTCTTGGATTGACCGAAGAGGTCAAGATCGAACGTGGCGAAGTCTATACCGGCAAGGTAACCGGTATTCAGGACTTTGGAGCCTTCGTCGAGATTCTCCCAGGCAAGGACGGACTGGTGCACATCTCGGAGTTGTCACCGGATGCCACGATTCGCGTCGAGCGGGTCGAGGACGTTGTGCAACTCGGTGACGAGCTGACAGTCATGGTTATCCAGGTCGCGCCGAATGGCAAGATCAGCCTCTCACGCCGGGCCGCAGTGACCGGTGAGTTGCCAGAGCCGAAGCCAGACCGACCGCGATTCGATCGCAACGGTGGTGGTGATCGTGGACGTGGTGGCGACCGTGGTGGATTCCGCGGTGGCGAACGACGAGACGATCGAGGCCCTCGCCGCTAGGCAATGGTCACTCGAAGGAGAACACCCCCGATGGCTTCTGCCATCGGGGGTGTTGTTCGTCATTTCATCGTTCCGGTTGGATGAACTTACCGTTCCGGCTGGATGAACGCCTTTGTTGATCTCAGGCTCCGGCAGTTGCCGTCGCTTCAATATCGTTCCAGAAGTCATTGCCGGAATCGGTAAACCCAAGCCAGATGGCAATTCCGGCGCAAATCGCAACGCAAAGGATCAGCAGTCCAACGATGATCCAAAGCCAGAGACGCCGCTTGCGTGCCGGAGGTGGACCGAGACTCGACATTGTCCATTCCGGATCGGGTTCCACCAACGTCCCTCCAGAGTTCTGCTGGAAGTCGTAGTCTGTTTTCTCGATCTGGGTAGACTGCGGAGGCGTTGGTGGTGGTGAAGCAGGCCTGGATTCACCTGGAGTCGTGGTAGAGAAGCCAGGAGTCACCGGTGGTGGCATAATCGAGCCGCGAGTCGGCGGGGCGTTGACTTGATCGCCATGTGTGTCCTCACCAACTGTCAGGGTGTTTCCACAGCTTGCGCAAAACCTGTCCGTGTCGCGATTCTCGAAACCACATTCTTCACATCGCAACACGGGTCACGTCACTCCTTGTAATCGGGCAGATATTGAATCAGCGCCCGGAAGCTGTTCCGGGCGTGTTGTCTTTTACGGCATAACTGTAGCGAAAGCTAGTCGTTCAGACGCGGATCGAGGGCATCTCTCAGCCCGTTACCCAACAGGTTGAAGGCAAGCGCAGCAATGTAAATAGCAGCGCCTGGAATGAACACATAGGTCCAGGATCGGGTGTAGAACTCCTTCGCCTCGTCGAGCATGTTGCCCCACGATGGTGTTGGAATCTGCACGCCAAACCCGAGATAGCTGAGGGTCGCCTCGGTCAGAATCAGGCCGGGAAGTGCCAGCGACGTCCAGACAATGACGATCGGAAGGACGTTCGGCATGATGTGCTTGACGATGATGCGGCGGTCGGATGCGCCAAGTACGCGCGCAGCGTCCACGAAGTCGCGATGCCTCAGGCTTAGGACTTCACCCCGAACGAGGCGAGAAACTCCTGTCCAGCCGAGCGACGCGATAACGACGGCCAGGCCGAATGGGCCAGGCTGCCACCATACGGAAACAAGCAGCAGTAGCGTGATGCCCGGGATGGAAATGATGACATCGACTGCGCGCATCAGTACGGAATCGATGAAGCCACCGTAGTAGCCGGCAATTGAACCGATCGTGGCGCCAAACGCAAGCGCGTAGAACGTCGCAAGCACGGCGACGGTCATCGAAATTCGCCCACCATAGGCCAGACGCGTCAGGATGTCGCGCCCGTTCGCATCGGTACCGAGATGATGATTTTCATATCCGATAGGTTGAAGAATAGTTCTCAGGTTTCCTGTCTGGTAATCGTATCCGGTGAACAGCGCCACGATCGGAGCTCCGAATGAAAATACGAGGATTATCGCGCTGACAATCAGGGCTGTCATCGCGAGTTTGTCACGTCTGAGCTTCCGCCACGCCCGACTGTAGAAACCAGGTGTGGAATGCAAATTGGTGCGATCCTGAATACCTTTTTGCGACTCACCTAGTGTGGGTGCCAGTCGGGAATCACCCGCATTCAGGACTTCAATGTTCTCGGACATGGTCACACTCCCACCGGGATACCGGAAGATCGTTAGTCATATCGCACTCTCGGATCCATCACGCCGTAGAGGACGTCGGAGACGAGATTCCCGATCAGGGTCAGGACCGCAAACATCATGACGCAGGCCATGGCAATGGTGTAGTCATTCTGCTGGAGCGAAAGCACGGTTAGCCGGCCCATACCGGGATAGGCGAACACGTTCTCGATGATCAGCGCCCCGCCGAAAATATCGGGAATGGTCAGACCGACCAGGGTGACGAGTGGCAACAGGGCATTGCGAAAGGCGTGACCCATCAACACGACCCGGTTCCTGAGCCCCTTGGCCTGAGCTGTTCGAACATAGTCCTGGCGGATCACTTCCAGCATTGAGCCACGAATATAACGAGTCCAACCCGAAAGGGAGACGAGCGCGACGATGATTGCCGGCATCAGCAGATGCTGGACCCTGTCCCAAAAACCGCCGCCTCCGCGAAGATCCTTGACACCACCCGTCGGGAGCGAGGGTAGTCCCCATTCCTGGAACTGCACGGAGAACAGGATGATCGCAAGCAATCCCAGCCAGATACTGGGGACGGAATTGAACGCCGTCGTCAGCACGGTGACAACGCGGTCGAACAGGCTGTTTCGCTTGACTGCGCTGAGAACGCCAAGCGGGATAGAAACCCCGATCGCCAGCACAAGAGACGTAGCGGCCAGAATCAATGTGTTGGGCAATGCACTTCGCAGGGCGTACCAAACCGGTGTGTAGTTGACCAGGCTGTTGCCGAGATCACCCCGCAAGACGTCCCCAAGCCAGATGAAATACCGCTCATACCATGGTTCGTTGAGACCAAGATTTTCTTCGATTCGATCCAGATCGGCTGGAGTGACATTAGGATTGAACTCAAATTGATCAATCGGGCTGCCGGGAACAAGATTGAGCAGCGCAAAAACCATGAACGATATACCAATAAGGAGTGGAATCATCATCAGCGCTCGGCGCGCGATATACCTGGTCATACATCGACCTCACACATGTATCAGGAAAGACCCTTCCTGCGCCTGATTCAATGCGGCAGCGCATGATCCGGAACAAGCCTAGAATTAATGTTCGATCTGCGCGTCGGGGGAAGGGATCGTCACGATCCCTTCCCCGTGTCTACGTTACCATGCAGACGTGGACGCGTTGCAACCTACCGAGCTTCGACCCACGTTCGGGCGACGCTCCAGAGCAGTCCATACCCGTTCGGGAAGAAGTTGTGCACCGTTGCGCGGGAACCGTTGATATCCTTGCGGAACACCACGATACCGGCTGCAGCATCGTCGTTCGCGATGTTGGCCTGCTCGATGAGAATCTCGCGAGCAGCCTCTCGATCGAGTTCCTGCTTCTCGCGCGGGATCAGGGCATCGTATTCAGGATTCGAGTACCGCATGACGTTAAAGCCGGCTGGCGGAATGAAATCGGTGCCGAAGACTGCGTCTTGGCTACCGGTCGAGTCCCATGAGAAGCCCCAGACGACGCAGTCGAATGTTCCGGCATCGGCGGAATCAGACAGTGTCGGGAATGGGACCGCGCTCGGGAACGCTTCGACGCCAATTTCGCGCCAAGCCTGCTGCATGTACGGCAACTGCTGCTCGTACTGCGCAACACCCTCGGAGAAGAAGACTTCGAAGCTGAGCTTCTGGCCGTCCTTCTCGACGATGCCGTCTCCATCGCTGTCAACCCAGCCAGCTTCTTCGAGGAGGGCGCGGGCTGTATCAGGATCGTAGTTATAGATCGTGTTGATCCGATCCGGCGCATAGGCGAACGAGAGAACTGGCTGCGTTCCGTCGGCTTGAATGGCGTAGCCGAAGTACACAGAGTCGGCGAGCAACTGGCGATCGAGTGCGTATTGCAGCGCCTGACGAACCTGAACATCGACGAACTTGGTGTTCAGTGCCGGATCCTGATTCAGTGAGTACCAGTTAAACCGGAATGTATCCCACGACTCAATGACGAGGTCGGGGTTGTTTCCGAGGTCGCCGGCCTGTGCCGGAGGGATTGACTCGAGGAAGTCCACTTCGCCAGTAGTCAACGCCTGCACGGCAGCCGATGCTTCGGGAATGATCCGATAGATGAACTCGTCGATGACGGGAATGCTGGTGGTATCCCAATACGCATCGTTGCGAACGAGAGTGACGTGATCGGATGGAACCCATTCAACGAACTTGAATGGGCCTGTGCCGACAACGCGAGCCGGATCGACTCCAGTTGCACCCGGATCGGTTGGCCATTCAGCCGCTGGAACAGAGCCCCAAATATGCTCCGGAAGCATCGAGAACTGGCCCAGTGCATCAGCAGTGAAGGTTCGAACCTGATTCAAAGCCACGAACTGAACCGTAAATTGATCGATCTTGGTGTAGGACGCGAGCACTGCATTGATGGTGGCAACCCGTGGACTCAGGCTGTCCGGGCTGAGTGCACCGTCGTAGGTGGCAATGACATCATCTGCGTCGAACTGCTCGCCATCGTGCCAGAAGACGTTCTGACGGAGAGCAACTGTGTAGGTGAGGCCGTCCTCGGTGACCGAGACAGATTCGGCAAGGCCGCTGACGACATCGCTGCCATCGATCACACTTCCACCAAGGAGTGTCTCGAACATCAGCCCGACAATCTGTCCTGAATACGTGTCGTCAGTCAACACTGAATTAAGCGTCGAGATGTCAGTGGTCTGTCCATAGATAAGTTGACCGCCAGTATTACCCGGCTCTTCCCAGGCAAATTCCTCTTCGATCAGGGCGTCGTACTCTTCTTTTGAGAGTGCGTTGATCGGTGCTGCAGCGCCGCCGGAGGCCGGGCTCGCTGCAGGACTGGCATCAGGTGTTGCACCCTGGGCGCCGACTCGCTGAACGAGCGCACCGGCTGCAGTCGCTGAGAGACCGAGCGCGGTGGCGCGCCGGACAAAACTGCGCCGACTCAGGTCACCATCTCGAAACTGGTCTACCAACTCGTCGATTCGTGTTTTCAACATCCTAAGAACCCCTCCGCTCCTGGACTTGGTGCAGTAGCAAGTCGCACTGCACATAATTCAAACAGCTTGGCAAATCATTCTAGCGCATGCGAGCATCGCATTTCACTGAATGTACGGGATGTAGCCGCTTTCGGATTCCGTTTCGTGTGCCTGCGTTGTGCTCACGCCACAGTCACCAACCATTTCGTCCGACGATTCTCCGTGATCGTCATCGTACTATTTACTGACAGGAATCCACCATGACACATTGTGGTGCCGACACCAATCAGGCTATTGGCAAAACATGTCGATGAGGATCGTATGAGCGATGTTGGCCGCCTGCAATGAAAGAATTCGTTCGGTTCGCTGCGGTGTTTGCCTGCCTCGCCACGTTGGCAGTGTTCGCATTCGTCCTGCTGAGAGACAGATTCCAGCCGATCGAGATCGAGATCCAGGGAGTAGATGACCGCCCGATCATCGTCGCGATCGATGGCGAGGTGAGCGTGCCGGGAATCTACGAACTACCGGTCAACGCCAGGCTCAACGATCTGGTCAACGCAGCAGGTGGTCTTACTCCCAACGCGGATGTTGGCTCGCTCAATCTGGCAGCACGGATCGGGGATGGTGAAACGATCCGAATCAGTTCACGGCTTCTGGCAACGCCTCAGGATGAGAATCTGGACGCTGGACCGCTGATCAATATCAACACGGCCAATGCCGCTGAACTGGACGAATTGCCCGGGATCGGCGAGGTTCTCGCAGCTCGCATCATTGAGCATCGTGAACAGTTTGGGCCGTTTGCTTCGGTGGACCAGCTCCTCGAAGTCGAGGGTATAAGCGAATCGACCGTCGAAGAATTGCGGCCTTTGGTCACCACAGGTGGTTAGTCCTGTCGGATTGATGCTTGGATCGGCCATATCCGTTGGCATCGTATTCGGATTTGCCGGTGCCGCGGCACTCATCATCCTTGTTGCCGGCACGAAGCTGGCTGGATTTCCACTCCGGGTCTGGACCGTTATCGCGATATGTCTCTGTCTGCTGATCGGAGCGATTCGACAAACGTCGCTGGATGCGCCAACGTCGATCGATCAGCTGGCGAGTTCGGATCGGGCAATAGCTACGATCGAATCCATTCCGGTCGCGCGCCCTGGAGGCGACCGAGTCATCGTGCGTGTAACTGAGGTACGTCAGGACGATACCTGGCATCATGTCGACGCCCATGTCGTTGCCTATATCGCGGACTCGGAGGAGATCACGGTTGGCGACACCATCGAAGCCGTCTGGTCGTTCTCATCGGTCGACACACTCTCGCCCGGATTCGGAAGCTATGTAACCGGTCAGGGTGCCGTTGGATCAGCCTCTATTTTCTCAGTTCAGGTGACACACGCAAGCACATCCCCGCGGCGATTTCTCGTTTCGCTGCGACGTTCGGTCAGCGATCGAATCCTCGATTTGGTTCCGGGAGATGCGGGTGCGCTGATGTCCGGAATTGTCACCGGGGATGATTCGGCACTCTCCGCCGAGCGTCGGGACGATTTCAACAGGACCAGCACCGCTCACATCACCGCTGTCAGCGGATCGAACGTCGCGATGTTGCTGGCTCTCTGGACCAGACTGGTTCCTGCACGATCCCGTCGGAATCGGCTGCTGATCCAGGCGGGGATCATTGCATCGATCTGGATGTATTGCATAGCAACGGGGCTGGAAGCATCTGCGCTCAGGGCATCGGCTGTCGCAACAATGGTCGTTCTCAGCAGCCGCTTTGGACGTCGTTCGGATGCAATGACGGCGCTGGCGATTGCGACGGCAGTGTTGCTGCTCTTCGACCCTGACCTACGCGGATCGCTGGGATTCTGGCTTTCAGTCTCGGCGTCCACAGCTCTGGCAGGCAGTTTCAACGAAGATGTGGATGGTTCAGGCAGAAGTCTACTTTTCTCCTCCATCCGTGGTCTCGTGGCCGCTCAGTTTGCGACGATGCCAATCATTGTCTGGGCGTTTGGCACGATTTCGGTCACGGGGCTGATCGCCAATCTGCTGGTGTCGCCCGTGCTTATCCTTGCGTTCCCGTTGACGTTTGTTTTCGCTGCTCTCGCCTTCGTTCCGGTAGTCGGACCGATTGCAGGGGTGGTGCCTGCGATCGTCAGCGATGTGATTCTCACAATCGTGAGCCGGTTAGCCCCGGTCTCGCCACCTGTTTCACTGGCAGCAAATGGCAAACAGGCGGCGTTCCTGATCGCCATCCCCTGTGCCTGCGTCGTTCTCTGGCTGAATCAGGATGTTCAGCGCTGGCTTCCTCGCTTCGCATCGATAGCTCCAGCCCGACAGCAGGCGGTCATTGGAGGTGCGTTCGGCCTGATACTCGGAACTGCCCTGGCTGCAGCACTCATGTCTGGATTTTCCTGGTTGTGAGGGAGGATTCTGGGACGTCCGGTTGACAGCGTGTTGCGAAAACTCGTATCTTGTTCCGCGCGGCCCGCATAGTCTAGCGGCCCAGGACGTCACCCTTTCAAGGTGAAGATCGCGGGTTCGAATCCCGCTGCGGGTACCAATGGTCGCAACGACACCCCCGGTCAGCTTCTGACCGGGGTTCTTGTTGCCCGGATTCCATGCGAAGGTCGATCCTATGCCGTCATCCACGACTGTCGAAGCCATCATCGAGTTGCTGGGCCTGCTGCCTTTGCCGCGTGAGGGTGGCCACTTTCGTCAAACCTATGTAACTGGAAACCCGGAGCAGCCGGAAACCACAGCGATTTATTACCTGGTCACATCAGGGTCGTTTTCGGCGCTGCATCGACTCGACCACGATGAACTCTTTCACTTTTATGGGGGCGATCCCTGCGAAATGGTGCAGGTCGATCCGAGTGGAAAACTGAGTGAACTCCGACTCGGGATGGATCTCGAACGCGGCGAGAGACCGCAGATTCTGGTTCCGGCACGCAGCTGGCAAGGCACCAAGGTTTGCGATGGAGGAAGCTGGTGCCTGATGGGGACCACGATGACACCCGGGTATACTCAATCGTCGTTCGAGCTGGCCCGGCAAGGGGATCTTCAGGGATTCTCAACAGCTGTTGTCAGCGAGTTGAGGCGATTCCTCGCTCCCTGATCGCCGCACCAGTGGTGAGGTTGTGGAACTTGCGTGATACTTCGGCCAGAGTGAATCCAAATCAATGAAAGACTAGTTGCAGGAGGAATCTGTGGACGTCATTTTGCCCGTTGCGGGTCTTGGAAGCAGACTGAGACCGCAAACGTGGAGCAAACCGAAGCCTCTGGTATCGGTGGCTGGAAAGCCCATGCTCGCTCACGTTCTGGATCGCGTTCTCCCGCTCGAACCGGAGAAAATTGTCTTCATCACAGGTTATTTGGGTGACCAGATCGAGACATGGGCGCGGAGCTACTATCCCGATCAGCATCTCGAATTCGTGATACAGCCAGAAATGCTCGGGCAAACGGACGCCATCATCCGGACGCGACAATATTGCAACGACGACGCACTCATTCTTTTCCCCGACGCCCTGTTCGAAGCGGACTTCTCGGGCATTGCTGAACCCGGATTGGACGGAATCGCGTTCACGAAAGTTGTCGACGATCCATCCGCATACGGGATTGCCGTCACGGATGGGCGATTTATTACCAGGTTGGTAGAGAAACCGGATATTCCGCTCTCACATGATGCTGTGATTGGCATCTACTATTTTCGCGCCATTGCGGATTTGTTCACGGCGATCGACGAGCAATTCCGACTCGAGCTTCGGACCAAGGGTGAGTACTTTTTGGCCGATGCCATTCAGTTGATGATCGACGCCGGCAAGAAGTTTGCGATACAGCCAATCGAGATCTGGGAAGACGCCGGCAGTGCCGACTTTCTGCTCCAGACCAACCGATATTTGTTGTCGTCTGCTCCTCCTTCGCCCGTCCAGCGACCAGGTTCGATCATCCTGCCGCCATCGTTCGTCGACAAAACAGCAACGATCGAGAACGCCGTCATCGGACCTTTCGCCAGTATCGGTGCGGGAGCAGTGGTACGCGACGCAGTGGTTCGAGACAGTGTTGTTGAAGACAACAGCATCATCGAGAGTGCCATCCTGGAGCACTCGATCGTCGGGCGATCCTCTGAAATCATCGGTCGACCTGCACGAATGAATGTTGCCGATACTACGAAAGTTGCCTTGTGAGCGAATCAGTCAACGTTGCAACAACATCTCCTGAGCGAAAATGGTACGAACTTTCGGTCGAGGCTGATGCGGAAGCAGTGGAGCCGATTTCGGAACTCTTTGGCAGATTTGGATTCAACGAAGGCGTTGCGATCGACGAACCTTACCTGCAGGATGGAGACGGCGATAATCTGGAAGTCGATACCTCGAAGCCGTTTGTCATCCGAACCTACATTGCCGAGTCTGATTACCGGCCTGAGATCATCGAGGATTTGCGATCATCCCTCCGCTTGCTATCAGGGCTACGACCTGTTGGTGAACTCTCGATTTCGACGCTGAAGGAAGAAGACTGGGCGAACTCGTGGAAAGAACACTTCACGGTTCATCGAATCGGTGACCGTGTCGTAATTCGGCCGCCCTGGAAGGAATACGAAGCCGTCGCCGACGAGGTTGTTGTCGAACTCGATCCGGGCATGGCCTTTGGCACTGGTCTTCATCCGACGACCCGGCTGTCGGTTCTTGGTGTGGAGGAGGTGCTGGTTGAAGGCGATCGAGTTCTGGATGTCGGCACTGGATCGGGGATTTTGGCGATCGCCGCACTCAAGCTCGGCGCCTCGATAGTCGACGCTGTAGACGTCGAAACTGTAGCGGTGATTGCAACCAATGAGAACGCTGCCCGGAACGATGTTGCTGAACGACTTCATGTCGAGCACGGCACTGTGGGATCCGGAGAGCCATTTCAGGATGTCTACGACGTGGTACTGGCGAACATCATCGCCAGAATCCTGATCGAACTGTCCAGCGATCTGGTCCGCCAGACCCGATCTGGCGGACATCTGGTGCTGGCAGGGATCATTGAGAGCCGGGAGGCCGATGTTTTGGAGGCGTTCGAATCACTTGGTGCAACGGTCGTGACGCGCCGGCAGCACGAGGACTGGATCTCTCTGGTGCTGACAAAAGCCTGATCGGGACACTATCGATCAGGAGAATGGCGCCGGATGAGTTTCTGATTGACAGTCGATGCGGTGGCTGTGAAAGCACGGACTACCGTTCCACCAATGGCACGCCGTTTGTTGAGTGCTGGAACTCCGTTGGGTGGCGAGTAGTTCAGCATATGAACCCAAAGCACGACCATGCCCTTCATCGCCCGGAGAATGACTGTCGCGCTACCACCCGTTGAGGTGCCCGCGATGCGCGGATGATGTGGCACCCCGACCTGTTGCAGGGAGGCACTCTGGCGCCTCAGTTTGGCCTGCATCTCGGCGTTGATCAATGCTCCCGATGAGGTCAGATCCAGCGAACGAACGATATCTCCGTGGAAGATCTTGAACGCGCAGTCGAGATCGCGGAGATGCACTCCAAAGGCGATTCTGACGGCAAGATTAAATATCTCGGCGTTGATCCTCCGTCGCAGTGGATCGGCTCGCTCCATCCGGAATCCGGCCACGATATCGAACTCGGTGACGAACGGAGCCAACCTGCGTATATCGGCGATATCGAACTGACGGTCGGCATCCATGAACATGACGTACTGTCCTGTCGATGCCTTGATTCCACTGGCAACGGCGCCACCGTAGCCCCGATTGGCCTTGTGATGAACAGGCCGAATGCGGGCATCCTCCACCGCGAGTTGATCGATGATCCGGCCCGTGCGATCGCGACTTCCATCGTTGACGGGAATGATTTCGAAATCGTCTGCATATCGGGGAAGGATCGTCATCGCCTGGCGAACCACGATTTCAATATTGTCCTCCTCGTTGTACGCAGGGAGGACCAACGAAATTGTGCCGGGAATCTGCAGATGCCCGGTTATTTTAACGGGACTATCGCTCATGTTCGGTACCGACGCTTTCTGTGTAGTTCTGCATCACCCCATCGGGTGATGTAATGGTGGCGTCTGCCGTTGTGCCAGGATCCCGACCGGGAATCCTAGATCATTGCCCGCAGTTTGACGCGTCCGAACTGGACAATGTCGCCGTTTGCAATACGGGTTCGTCCCCGTGCCGGAATGCTGTTGACGAAACTTCCGTTTCGGCTGCCGAGATCGATCAACCACCACGCGCCCTGATCGAACACGATCTCGGCGTGGTCGCTCGAAACGAACGAATCCTCGATCTGCAGGCTGTTCGAATCCCGACGCCCGATCGTGGTGTAGTGATCGAGCGGAATCGTTTCCCCCGAAAGATATGAGGAGTCGGCTGGTTCCAGCATTTCCAGGGCACTGTTTGCGGCCACCGTGCTCGAAGTTTGTGCACTGTCTGTAACCGTGCCGAGCACCACAAGTTCCCGAATCATCACACGCGCGACCTGGTACAGGAAGAAATAGATCAGGAAGATGAACGCCACACGAAGTCCGAGGATGAACCAATCAAAATTCACGGAGTCAAGATTGAACTGCTGGTCCATGGTCAGGACGATCTGTTCGAGGAAACGCGGAGGATCTGATGGCCGAGGCCAATTTCATCACCGGCTTCCAGATCCGAAATTCTGACGGCGTCTCCGTTGACTCGGGTCCCGTTTGTGCTGTTCAGATCGTAGACACGGAGGCGGCCGCTGGAGAACTCGAATTTTGCATGCTTGCGAGACACATCGGGCGCATCGATCACGACATTGTTATCGGAGGATCGCCCAACCGTGGAGCTCCCGGCGGGGATGGGAAAGGATTTCCCGGCCGCGATGCCGGTGACTCCGGTGAGCTGAAAACCGGGTTTTGCTTGTTCGCTACGTGCGAAGACAAACGCTGCTGTCCGGTCGGCTGGTTCGACCGATCGTGAGTGATTCGGCTCCCGGGCGCCGCGGACATCCTTGATCGTCGCGACGACATTTGGCGAGCGGCGGCGAACCGAATCGTCCTGTTCGATCCTGACCCGTATGCGATCGATGACGGTGTATTTGTGTTCACCGGCAACCTGCGCCAGATAGGCTTCCATTTGCCGAGACAGGGCGGAACTGTAGTCCGAGAATTGTTCGAAGTCTTTTGGATGCAAGGTGACAACGAAGTCGTTCGGCACAATCGTCGATCCGACCGAGATGCGCTTGCTGCCCGACATCGCTTTTTCGAGTTTCTTGCCGATTTCGGCAGGTTGTAATGTTTGCCTGAACACGCCGCCGACAGTCCCTTCGACGAGTCGTTCCATGGAATGTTCAAACTTGGCGAGTAGTCCCACGGACCAACGGCTCCCGATGAATCGATCTGATATCTGAGCTGAAGTATAGGCGAGCGACGGGTTCGAATTAGCTGGTAAAGTTGGCGAAAAGGGCGAGTCGCGCATCAAACAGGTATTGGTCCTGGAGCGATAACGGGGAATGCAGGGCAATGGATTCGAGACGTATTGGGCCATCGGTTCTCTCGGCAGACTATTTGAATCTCGGACAACAGTTGCAAGAGTTGGAAGCGGCCGGTGCGGATTACATTCACTTCGACGTCATGGACGGCCGCTTCGTGCCGAATATCTCTATCGGTCTGCCAATCCTGGAGGCCGTGCGACGGGGCACGACTCTCCCGATCGACACCCATTTGATGATCGTTGAACCGGAAAAGTGGATCGGGCCGTTTGTCGATGCAGGATCCAGCACGATCACAGTCCATGTGGAGGCAACGGCACATCTGCATCGCCTCGTGCAGGCGATCAGGGATGCGGGAGCGAAGGCATCTGTTGCATTCAATCCAGCGACACCAATCGCAGCAATCGAGGAAGTCCTGCCGCTCATCGATCAGGTGCTGCTGATGACGATCAATCCGGGATTTGGCGGGCAAACGTTTCTCAACGAAACACTTGGCAAGCTCCGCAATCTTAGGGAGCTGGTGGATCGGGTGAATCCGGACTGCGTGATTCAGGTCGATGGAGGCATCAGCGCATCGACTATTGGCGCGGCGGCAATCGCGGGTGCCAGCTCATTCGTCGCCGGTACATCTGTGTTTCATGGCAAGGGATCGGTTGCGGAGAACATTCAAGTCCTACGCACTGCCTGATTTCTGCATCCTCAGCAGCGGGATTGTTGCGAGAAGCGCGAGGACTGCTGCGATGGCGAAGGTTTCCTGCAGTACCTGCACCGCCAGCGGGATGGCTCGCTCGATCAGAAACTCCTGCTGCCTCGCGAGAAACAGCGCTGTCGATTCGCCGGACGATTGCGTGATTGGTTCGAGGCGATCGGTAAGCCGCTGAAGACGGAAAACGCCAACTGCTGACAGACCTGAAATGCCGATCGTCATTCCGAGGAGACGGACCATGATAAGCGTCGACGAAGCCACACCACGGTGCTGATCTGTGGCGAGATTGAGCGAAATCGAGCTTAACGGTGGCAGCAGCAATCCGATTCCCAGACCGGCAATTGTCAATCCCGGAATCATGAGCCAGACGTTTAGTGCTTCGAGCAGCGGATAGAGTGATAGCATCCCGCAGGCAGACAGAATCGTTCCGGCAAGCACGATGGTCGATGCGGAAACGCGCTCGCCCAGCTTGCCTCCGAGTGCAGCCGCAACCGCAATTCCAACCGTTAATGGCGCCAGTAGCAGAGCGCTCGTCCAGCTGACATCGCCGCCGGAAATGAGTAACGTAACAACCACCGGCACATTGACTATGCCGATCATCATCACGGTACCAATCAGAAAGTTGGCGACGATGGCCGCGACGAACCTTCGGTCCCCGAGCATTTCCGAAGGCAGAATCGGTGAACTGGCCGAGCGTTGGCGGAACCAGAATCCCGCCAGGCACACAATCGCCACTGCTCCAAGCACCGGCAATTGATCTGCCAGTGGATTTGGCGTGCCGCCGAAGGCACGGAGTCCGTTCGTCGTACCGAAAATCTCGCCACTGGAGGTCAGACCCAGGGAGGCGAAGACGATTGCCCCGGTCAGCAAGAGTGCCCCCGGAATGTCAAGTTGCCTTAATCGATGACTTGAGCCTGTCTCGTCGGCTTTGGCGATGTGGTGACGCGTGAACCAGATGACAGCTATTCCAATTGGCACATTGAGCCAGAAGACCCAGCGCCAGGCTTCGCTGGCGTTGCCGGACAGCGTAGTGATGACCGCACCGTAGGACGGTCCGACAATCCAGCCGAGTGTCTCAACTGACGCAATGGTTCCGATGACACCGAGTTGCTGCTTTCGTGAGAACAGGTCACCGGCCAGCGCTATCGTCACGGGAAGTAAGCCGCCCCCACCGAATCCCTGAACAGCCCTGGCGAGGATCAGGTTTTCGAGTGAGGACGATGTGGCGCAAAGGACCGAACCAATCAGAAAGATGCCGAGACACGCCAGGAATACCCTTCGTCGGCCAACAAGATCACTGATCCGCCCCGCCAGGGGAATCGCAGCGATATAGGCGATCAGGTAAGCATTGACGATCCAGATGTAGCGATCGATATCAGCCGTATTGATATTCAGTTCGGACACGATCGAGGGTAGAATCGTCGCGATGATCGAGAGATCGATCGCTCCGAGAAAGACAGCCGAGAGCGCGGCCAGCATTGGGCGAGACTGAATGATCGATGCAGGCTGTTCAGGCTGGAGGTTCAATGGTCACCGGTTTGTCGTGGTCACGCAGATTCATTGTCCAGGTCGCCGGGTCGTCGAGGCCGGCATCCTTAGACTCCGCCAATTGCACCTGCATCAGGTCGGAGGTTTGCTGATCGATCCAGAGATCGAGCGTGATGCTGTCACCTTTCATGGTCCCTGCTGTTATCGATTCGATCGTTTCGGATGTCACTGATCCGCGGACATGCCATGCCGCCTGATCGTTGACATCTTCCTCTCCAATTAATTCTGCGTCGTTGATCTTGCCCATGATCGGTCCGAGTCCGTTCTGGGTGTCGAAAAGTTGAGCAGGATCGTAGCCGAATTCGGCCGGAGCCGGACCCCAGTTACCGGTGATCAGGTCGGTTGTCCACGACAATGCGCCGGCAGTGATCATTCGAATGGATGCGGTCTGAGTTCCGAGAAGCTGAATCTGAAACTGGACATCGACGAGGTTAGGTCGGGCCAGCGATCCTCGGGCGGCCAGCAACTGGATCGTTCCGGAATCGTCAATCGTCGTATTGCCGGAGATTTCCAGCACAAAGGCGAGTGACTGGGTTTCGCTGATTCTGGTACTGGCTGTCGTGAGAACGGTTGTGATATCCGGGAGATCCGAGGAGGGCGTGTTGGATTCGTCGTCACTGCCGCATCCTACGAGGGCAAGCAAAGAGATCACTATGATAGCGAGCAACCGTGTGAGGCGCTTCAAAGGGTTTCCTGTTCCTGGTGCGGATGCTGTTTTGCGCACCGATCTATTCGGGTGCTGATACAAGAATATCGTGTGTCGGCAGGAAGTCGTGTCGAATGCGTGTCAGCAACGTGGAGGATTCAGGCATGAACGCCGATACTGTTGAAAGCACGTCGAGCGATTCGTATCAATTCGGGATGGTCACGTTGAACGCACCAGTCGATGAACTCAAGATGGATATCGCCAGCTACACCGATCCGGCTGGCCGGGATTCGAACGAGGACGCTATTCTCGCCACGGAACTGACCGGGATTCGGAGCGGGCATTTGCTGGCGGTAGCCGACGGCATGGGTGGGTACGAGCACGGCGAAGTCGCCAGTCGACTCGCGATCGATGTCCTTCAATCAGCTCTGGCCGAATCCTCCTCGCAGGATGTGGCTGTGGCGCTGAAGCAGGCGTACCGCCAGGCGAATCAGCAGATTTTCGAGTTCGGAGCAAAGGAGGGTAACGCGCAGCCGCTTGGTACGACACTGGTTTCGGCGGTTGTGGTTGGGCACTATGCGACGATCGCGAATATCGGCGACAGCCGGGCTTATCTGTTCAGGGCGAATCAGCTGACCCAGATAACGCAGGATCATTCTGTGGTTGGCGAACAGGTTGCAAAGGGCGAGATTACCGAGGATCAGGCGAGAACCAGTCGCCAGCGGAACCTGTTGACGGCGTCGCTCGGACTCAGCGAGATCCTGGATCGGCGTTTGCCATCGATTTATGAAATCGCCTTGTTGCCGGAGGACAGTCTGCTGCTGTGCAGCGACGGCTTCTACGATGTCCTGGAAACGCAGGACTATCTGGGACTGCTTGGTGACAGGTCGCAGGGCGATGTTGCGCGCCAGTTGACTGATCTGGCGAAAACGCGTGGGACGACGGACAACGTTTCGGCTGTGGTGCTGCGGGTGAGTCCTTCGGTAGCGGCGGTCCAGCGGGTTCAGCTGCACACGGAACTGGCGGAGGCTCGTCCGAAGACGTCGGCACTCTGGCTCCCGATCGCTGCAATCATTCTGCTGATCGCGATCATCGCGGTGGGCGCGTGGTTCTACCTGTAGCCAGCCATGATTATCGATGCACATACCCACCTGTTTCCGCCGGATGTCGTGGCCAGTTACGAGCGATATCGTTCGCGTGATACCTGGTTCGGCGATGCCTTCTCCATGCCGAAGGTCCGGTTTTCATCTGCCGAGTTGATGATCGAGCATATGGATGAGGCTGGAGTGGCGGAATCGATTGTCGTTGGCTGGCCGTGGCGTGATACCGGCCTCTGTGTTGAGCACAATGCCTATCTGGCGGAGGTGGCCGCCAATTCGGCCGGTCGATTGCACTGGATGGCGATTGTCAACCCGATCGATCCATCGGCCGTCAATAGTGTCATCGACGCTCGCGTAAACGGGGCTGTGGCAATCGGCGAACTCAATGCCGATGGGCAGGGGTTCGATTGGCACGATACCGATCGGCTGCGCGGGTTCGCCGATGTTTGCATCGACCAGCAGATGCCGGTGTTGATGCATGCGAGCGAGCCGACCGGCCATCTCTACCCTGGAAAGGGAACGGCGACGCCCGAAAAGATCGTTGCCTTTGCCACGGCGTTCCCGGAGCTTCGGATCGTCGCGGCGCACTGGGGCGGCGGGCTCCCGTTTTACGAACTGATGCCTGAGGTGAAGGCAGTTGTGGGCAACGTTTCCTACGATACGGCGGCTTCAACGTATCTCTACCGCTTCGAGGTGTTCGAAACCGTGGTGCGCCTTGTCGGTGCAGGTCGTGTAATTTTCGGATCGGATTATCCGGTCCTGACCATGAAGCGGTTCGCCGAGCGAATCAGGAATCTGCCAATGGATGAAGGCGAGCGACAGGCGCTGTTTGCGGGCAATGCGCAGACGGTTTACGGGCTCGGAACGCTCGGAGTGGCACGATGATTTCCGGACTGCGAGGTCGGGTTCACCGAACGCTGCGGGATGCGATTCTGCTCGATGTCGGTGGTGTGATCTATCACGTCAACTCGAGTTCGCAGAGTATTTTGGAAGTGGGAGAGACGGCTACAGAAGTCTATTTGCACACGCATCTGGTGGTACGTGAGGATGCCATGTTGCTCTTCGGGTTCACGAACGAATCGGAGCTGGTCTGGTTCGAGACGCTGATCACCGTCAATGGCGTGGGCCCACGTCTGGCGCTGGCAGTTCTCTCGAAGCTGGCACCGGAGCAACTGGTGACGGCGATTGCTCATGAAGATCTCAGTCTGTTGTCGACAGTGACCGGGGTCGGCAAGCGGACGGCATCACGAATTCTGCTCGACTTGCGAGGGAAGATTCCGGAAGATCTGGACGGTCCGCGGGTGGCAGCGATCACGGTCGAGGATACGGAGACGATCCTGGCATTGCGGGCTCTGGGATACACGGCGTCAGAGTCGCAGATTGCGGTGGCGAGATTGAATCTTTCTGACACCGCGAGTCCTGAGGATCGAGTGATCGCGGCGTTGCGAGTGGTGGGCGGTTCCGGGTAAAGAGGGGCGATAACGAAAACGAAATCAGTTCTATAGCTTAATGAACGAAATGGGCGAAAGTGCCCATGGATAGTAAGTTCAGGAAACTGTCGGCATAGAGATGTCAGGTTGCAGTTTCCACATTTTCTGATTGGCATTTCGATGGTGTGATTGGCAGCGCCAGGGGCAAGGCTGGATCGTATTCGCTGAGCGGTCATCTGCTTTTGCGGAATGGTCCAGCCGACTTTGTGCAACCGTTCCCTCAATGACTTCAAACTCTGAAAAGCCGGAATTAGGAGTAGGCGGGTGATGAAGCCGGGTCGCCATCCATTCGACAAGCTCAGGACAGGCTGCGGGTGACCGCTACGGGAAACCTGCGTGCATCGAAGTGTCCGGGCGCGTGTGTTTGGGACGACGACCGCGAACTCGTTCGTGGCGATTCCGTTCGGACAGTTGATTGGTGGGTTCATGGCGGAGTGGCTTAGGGTGCAGTTGTATATCGGCCTGGTGGCTGGTATTTACGTGGCGGTGGTGATGTCGTTTCTGGTGACGCCGGTATTGCACGAGATGGATCGGGGACGGGATTTGAGCACGGCGCGATTTGGTCAAGGGTGGTCGCAGCAGAAGTGATGTCCCATGCCGAGAACATGCGGAGTGAACAACCTAAAGATTGGGATAGGTGGACCGTGCCTGGTGTTGCGTGATCGACGTGTCGGGAGCCCATGAAGGACTCCCCTACGGGAAATGGTAGTTATTTGTCGGTTGGTTTGAGGCGGCGTTCGATGGCGGCGGCGTGGGCGGTCAGGCCCTCGGCGTTGGCGAAGGTGATGGTGGCGGGGCCAAGCTCGGCGACAGCCCGATCGTTGGCGGCAATGATCGAGATCACTTTCTGGTAGTCGCGAATGTTGACCGGCGAAGCGTAGCGGGCACTGCCACCGGTCGGCATAACGTGACTCGGACCGGCGGTGTAATCGCCGATCGCCTCGGGACTCTGCTCACCGACGAAGATGCCGGCCGCGTTTTTGATCGATGGAATCAGCGACCACGGATCGTTGGTCAGCAAACAGAGATGCTCCGGTGAGTAGGCGTTGGCGAGTTCGATCGCAGTCCCGGGACTGTCAACGACGATGATCGCACCGTTGCGGCGGAGTGCCTCTTCAGCAACTGAGCCGCGCTGGAGGTATTCGAGCTGGGTGCCGAGTTCTTCCTGTACTTTGGCGGCCAGCGTTGGCGAAGTCGTGATCAGGATTGCGGATGAGGTTTCGCCGTGTTCGGCCTGGGCGAGCATGTCGGCGGCAACGAGTTCGGCGTTGGCGCCAGCATCGGCGACGACCATGGTTTCAGTTGGACCTGCCAATTGATCGATATCGACATCGCCGTAGACCTGCTTCTTGGCGAGGGTGGTGAAGAGGTTTCCCGGTCCGACGATCTTGTCGACGGCAGGGATGGTTTCGGTGCCGTAGGCCATGGCGGCGATCGCGGCGGCGCCTCCGACGGTGAAAACACGATCGACTCCGGCGATGTAGGCAGCGGCGAGGACGATCTGGTGACAGCTGCCATCTGGGCCGGCAGGCGAGCAGACAATGATGTCGTCGACACCGGCGACGCGGGCCGGGATCGCGATCATCAGCAGGGAGGACGGCAATGGTGCAGAACCGGCGGGAGCATAGATGCCAACCCTGTTCAATGGGCGCACGATCTGGCCGAAGATGCCGAGCTCCTCCGGCTCGATCCACGATTGCGATGGCTGGTGCTGATGGAACGTGCGAACGCGATCGGTGGTGACTTCCATTGCGCGTTGCAGCCCAGGATCGGTCGCGGACCAGGCCGCTTCGATCGCGGCACGTGGAACTTCGAGCGGACCGGCCGGTCGTCGATCGTAGGCGAGACCGAACCGGTTGAGTGCGGCGTCGCCGTCGCGGCGAACCTCGGCGATCGTACGGGCGACGACTTCGGAGGCTGACAAGGTTTCGCCGAAGATGTCGCGGTTGCGCTGGACGATGTACTCGGGAAGTTCCGGTTCAGCGAAGCCGCCGGTTCGAGTCAGTTTGTGCCGAGCCGTCTCGAGATCGGTAATGAAGGCGATATCGATCATGTGCGGAACTGACCTCCGACGCGTTGCTTGAGGACTTTCTCAATTTTGGTGCGGACCTTGGCGAGTTCGGCATCAGTCAGTGCGCGATCGGGGGCGGTGAAGGTGACGCGATAGGCGAGGCTCTTCTTGCCCTCTCCGATCTGTTGACCTTCGAAGATGTCGAAGAGCGTGACGTTGGTGGCGAGTGGGCCTGCTCCATTGCGCAGGGCAGCTTCGACATCCCCGGCCGGCGTAGCGGCGTCGACGATTACAGCATAGTCCTGGTCGGCCGGGAGATATCGATCGACGGTGATCGAACCGCGTGAACGACTGGTTGGAAGCGCTGCGAGTATCGACAGATTCAGTTCGGCGACGACCAGTCTGGTGCCTTCGACTCCGGCGTTTCTGGCGTGGTCGGGGCGAACTTCGCCGAGGAAACCGATCCGGGTTTCGCCTTTGATCATCGCGGCGGATCGACCGGGATGCAGAAGGGGATGCTGCAATGGCTCCCAGTGAATGT
>JBBJOX010000011.1:0-13566 GCA_037724245.1 Thermomicrobiales bacterium
CTGCGCGCATGTAGATTTCGACATCGACGGCTTCGGGCAATGTCACCCAAACGAAGAAGCCACCCTGTGGTCGGGACCAGGTGGCTCCCGCAATGTCGCCCAGTTCCCGTTGCAGTGCATTGAGCATGGTGTCGCGCCGAGCACGATAGATGCTCCGGGCGGTCTGGAGATGGGCCGCCAGATAGTCCTGCGCGGTGTAGTAGACGGTGCGCATGGTAATGCGGTCGTTGTGGAGATCCATCACTTCGCGGGCGGCCAGCAAGAGTCGGCGAAGCGATGGCGGCGTCACGATCCAGCCGGTGCGAACGGCCGGCGCGATCGACTTCGAAAACGTCCCCAGATGAACAACGTTCTCATCGAGCGATCGAATTGGTGGAACGACATCGCCATCGTACTGGAGTTCCCAGTAGGGATCATCCTCGACGATGACGACATCGAAGCGGGCAGCGAGTTCGACCATGCGCTGCCGCCGCGCGAACGGCAGTGTGACACCGAGCGGATTGTGGAAGGTAGGGATGGTGTAGATGATCTTGGTTCGTGGTTCGGCGATCAGCGCCTGTTCCAGTGCCGCCATATCCATGCCTTCCTCATCGACAGCGACCCCGACAACCCGGGCCTGATAAGTCTGGAAGATTTCGATGGCGCCGAGAAACGTCGGTGATTCGACGAGGATGACATCACCCGGATCGACCATGATCCGGGAGATCAGTTCGATCCCCTGACTGCTGCCAGCGGTGATCTGGATCGCTTCCGAGCCGACGTCGATGCCGCGACTGCTCATCGTTTCGGCGACGTACTGGCGAAGTGGTTCGAAACCAGCGGTTTCTCCATAGCCAAGAAAGTCCGGCGCTTCCTCGAGGGCATGGGCCGAGGCCTGACGGAGACGTTCGACTGGCATCGCTTCCGGTGCCGGGGAGCCATCACCGAAGTAGATCGTGTCCGGATGTCGTGCCTTGAGATCGACGAGATCGTTCCAGATAGAAGATTCAGCGTAGGCGGCGGTGCGCTTCGCGACTTTGGACCGGATACCTTGCCGGGATGAAAGATTGCTGGACATGCGGTGAACTCACTTCCGAAGGTGATGTGCTGAACCTGGATTGGGGTCCAGACCACCGGTTGCATCCGGTTGCGAACCAGGATGTCCGGATGGCCTTGCCTGCATCGGCGTCTGGCGCGCGATCAGGCGATGGTAGGGACGGGGTTCGGCAATACCTGATCGGGGAGGAACGCATTGGGTCGAAGACGGATCGGGGTGGGAGTACTCGAAGGGCACCGCGAAAAGCCGCTTGCGACGTGCGCCAAGCAACTGACAGAGTGGTGATGCTGGATCGTTTCCGAACCGCGTCTCACGAATCGACCTCCGACGTCTGGCGCGAGGAACGCTTCCAGTGCGCGCCCCTCGATGATATGGGGCGCACGCCCGATTCGACAACCCCCGGACAGCCTGAAAAAAGCCTTTGGACCGGTATATGCGTCGCCTCAACTTGCTGTACAGAATCGACCTGAGCTCGCCTCTTGATGCCACGGTGTCAGCATTTGACACTACGGTACGGACGTATGTACGTTCGCAGGCACGTACGCCTGAAGCAGCTGTGACAATTGGTCAAAAATAAGCTTGCATTCGGACAAGTCGCCGAGTAGTATCAGGTGTACGTACACCGATGTGGGTTGGTGTCTGTCCCTTGTCTGGCAAGTCGGGAAATCCGGTCTGGGCTGGACGAGCATGTGGGTGCTTCGGGTCGGAGGATTTGTCCATGGTTGCAGTTGTCAGGCATCAGGAATCGACGGGCCAGATAGGCGCAGTGCGAAATCCGCTGCCGGCTCATCTACTCGAACCAAAAAGGTCGCCGATCGCACAGCGTCTGGCGCAGCAGGAGGCGGATCGGGTCGCACGTTCGCGACGGATCGCTCGACAACGGACGACAGTCGACCAGAACTTGCGACTGGTGATCGATCGGCCGTTGTTCGAAACAGCCCGCCCGGCCGGTCGTGCTGCCGAGGAAGCTGGCCTGGTCGACGCCTATGTTCGCCGGATGAACGGGGTTCGCCAACGGGCGCTGGAGCCGACCGCACTGATTTCGCAACCAATTGGCATCGGCCGCAGTACCTCGGACCACTACCGACGACTTCAGGCGGAGGCTCGTCCATCGCTGAACCGGTTGCGGGTTGGGTCGATTTCAGGAGGATGGAATCTTCATCTGAGTGGGCGAATGGCGATTGCATCGCTGGCAGCGCTGGTAATCATGCTCAGCGCGGTCGGCACGAGCTTCGCCCAGCAGCGCTACGAAGTGCAGGAAGGCGACACGCTGGCTTCGATTGCAGAAACGTTCGGAGTTGATCCGAATGCGATCTCTGCGTCAAGCTACATGCCGGATGGGGAAACTGTCTCGGCGGGTCAGGTTCTGGTTATCCCCGATGTCGGGCAATCTCCGGCGGAAGCGTCGGCGATGGCGGCCGAACTCGAAGGCACGAGCCCGTTTGTGGTAACTGCGCACGTCGTTGAGTTCGGTGACACGCTGGACTCGATCGGTGCGCCCTATGGTGTCAGCGGAGCCACGTTGCAGGAGTTCAACGCCGTCGAGGATGTTGCCAATTTGCTGCCCGGATCCCGCATCCTGATTCCACTTGCAGGGAACAGCGAAGGCGATGTGGTCGCTCCAGCAGTGGAGGAGGACGTCGTCGCCGAGACTCCGTCCGTGGTCACGATTCCAAACGTGCCGACCTACAAACAATCCCGGAATCTTAGCTGCGAATACGCCGCGACCTATATCGCGACGGCGGCGTTCGGTAACGGGATCCCGGAAAACGTGATGATCGATGCGATTCCGGTAACCCTGAATCCCCATTATGGCTATCGTGGCAACATCGATGGATTCTGGGGCAACACCGACGATTACGGAATCTATCCTTCGGCCCTGGTACCGACGCTGAACAGTTACGGATTCGTCGGCGATGTCTTCTACAGCGAGGGCGACACGAGCGGTCTGACGTCGCACATCGATGCCGGGCATCCGGTGGTTGTCTGGCTTGGTCTCTGGGGAGATACGCGAGAGCGTCTGACCGATGAGGGCGAGTACTCAGTGGCAGCCGGAATGCACGTGATGACTGTCTATGGCTACAGCGCGGACGGAGTTTACCTGGTCGATCCTGCAACCGGAGATACCAAGTACTACGACTGGACGACATTCGTTGGCATCTGGTCGGTTCTCGACGGAATGTCGATGGCCGTGTATCCTGCCTGATCGACCACGCGTGTTGATGCGGACCACACCATAGTTCACCACCCTCGCCTGTTGTGTTGGTTGGTTGTGTCAGCAGGGTCACCGGCAAAGCCTGTCCTGAGCCAGCGAAGGATCCACGACCGAGGTATCCGGATCGCGGGCTTCGGTCAGGCACAAGGCCGGACCCTACTGGTGGGAGAGGCGGTAGGCACGTTTGCGGTCGGCTTCTACCGGAGTAATGGCGTCGGATCGTCCGCGAATCGATTCGCCGAAGCGGATCAGGGCCGTACCGATGGTGGACCGGATCGGTCGTCGCGAAGCCTTGGTTCCCTGGGGACGATCCTGCCGTGCGTGCCGGAGTGAGGATTGTCGCTGCCTGACGATCGATTCAGTGATAATGGGGTTGTCGAGCTGGTTCATTGGTGTCTCCTTCATACGAGTTGACTGCGTTTCGGGATGTTCCCGATTGAACGAGTGCCGGATCCAGGGATGGATTTTGGCAACAGAGACCCGGGCGCCGGACATCGGTGTCGACGCGATAGTGGTATTCGTGCTTTCGATCCAGGATGCGAGCGTTCCGATCACCCGTACGGAGGGGTATCAGGTGATCGGCTCACTCCACCCTGATCGCCTCAGGGTGTCGGGTTTTCGGCGCGCTCGATCCGGGCCAATGCCTCTTCGACATCGATGTCGCCGCGTTCGAGGGCTTCGAGGACCTTCAGGGCTTCCTCATCCTCTGGTGCTTCCTGGAAGACAGGAGCTGCGACCTGCGGATCGAACGGGAGGCGATCGGCCACGGGTTCGCTGACAACGGGCTCATTGACGAGCGGTGTAGCAACGAAATCATCGGCGACTTGATGTGGCGCACTGGCGGCCGGCATCGGGGACGGTGGTGCAGGAGGAGTTGCCGGGCTGGCGCTGGCGGGCGAGGACGGCGGTGCTGGCGGCACCGGAGCGGTAGGCAGGTCGGGATGATCGTCCAGCGGCTGGGTGAACCGGCGTGCAGCTTCCCTGGCCCAGTTGACCGCGCGATTGATGTCGTCCCGATTGATATCGACATCGAAATCGGCGTGGGGACCGGGTTTGGTCACGGGTTCGGTCGGCTGATCGTTGTCGTACCGATCACTTGCCGGTAGCAGTTCGTTCCGGGTGCTGATGCCGGGATCGACACTGGCGGTTGTGTTGAGACTGCCACTGACGGAACTGACCTTGAAGGGAGCGCCACCACCCTGGCCGACAACCCAGGATCGCTTGCCCGATGATGCCCACTCTCCCTTGGCGTTCCCAGATCCGGAGACTGAGCGGAACTGGAGGCTGGGTCCGGTGGAATCGCCTGGCAGTGTCACGTTCAGATTGATACTGCCACTAACGGTATCGAATCCGTATGGTGCGAGCGCATTGTTGGTAATGACGTTCAGTTTCATCGATCCACTGACCGACGCCAGCTTGGCGTTGCGCATCGTGAAATCGTCGACCTGGATGGATCCGCTGACGGTGCGCAGGGCGGTCCAGGCTTCGCCGCCGTTGATCTTGATCGAACCGCTGGCGGTGTTGGCTTCGAGCGAGTTTTGGATATTCTCGGCTCTGACCGATCCACTTGCCGTGTGGAGCGAAACGATTCCGTCGAGATCACGAGCCGAGATCGAGCCAGATGCAGAGGCACTGGTCACATCGCCGGGGACACCCTCGATGTCGATGGCACCGGATGTCGTGCGCAGTGCAACCTTCGAACCAGGCAGAAGCGTGCGTGGTACCTCGACCCGGATGTCGAAATCGAAGTCGTTGCCGATGCGGAGTTTCGAGAGATTCCAGTCACCCGGTTCCAGCCCGGTCTTCAACTGATCCTTGATCTTCCTGGCGAGCCCGGCGAGGCTGCTGGAAAGTTGCCAATCCGGATGAACCGAGATCTTGTTACCTTCGACGGAGACAGTCAGGTTGAGTGGTTCCTCGTCCTGGTGATCCTTGCGGCGAACTACCAGCCAGATGGTTTTCTCGTTCGAGGTCTTGACCTTGATCGAACCATTGATGTTGGTGATGCTCAGTTCGAGTGGTTGAGACTCGTCGAACGAAATCTGTTGCTGGTATCCGTTGGAACCGGCGATGGGTGTCAGTTGATGGGTTGGCACGAGCGAAGCATCCTTTCCTTCATCTGTAGCTGGCGAGTCGGCAATCCGTTGCGTGTGTTCTGAATCGATCGGGTTCATGGAATGATCCTCCTGGACGTCGATGTCCTAGCGTTCCTCGATAAAGATTTCGACGCGTTGCCCACCATCGACGATATCGAGCAGGACGCCGTCGGATCCGGTGTCGATCGATTCCTGCAGGGCATCGTCCTCGATCATGAAGTTCGGTGCGAAGCGCCGGACCATGGTCAGTCCAGTGGAAAGCAGGGTGCCGGGCAGGACCAGATTGAGTTTGGCCTCGCCGCTGGCGGTGTCGGAGATGCGGATCCGGATATTGCGGCGAGCGATTCGGCTGCGCTTCGCACCGCGCCGACCGGAAGCCTGCGGCGGATCGAAGGCAAACTGGAACGGTTCCGTGGCCTGGTGCCGCGTTCGGTCCGATCGTTCGAGGGCTTCGAGGAGGCGGGATGCCTCGTCGGCGGTGATCGTCTGGTTCTCGACCAGTTTGAGAATCTCGAGTCGATCCTCGGACAGGGAAGATGGATCGGCAGTGTCGGTCATCGTTCGGTTCCTCCGCCGAGGACCGCCAGGCGCTTGGCGGCATCGTCGGCCGAAATGCGCTTGGCGCGAAGATCCTCAAGGATTGAACGTCGTTCCTCCCTCGCCTGTGAGGGGCGGAGTGCATCCTCGTTGCCAACGGCGAAGCCGAGGCGGCGGATCACCTCGTCGAGGCGGGCGCGAACGGTGGGATAGGAGATGCCGAGCTCGGCTTCGACATCCTTGATGATTCCGCGGTTCTTGATGAAGACTTCGAGGAAGGCCAGCAGGTCCGGTGTCAAGCGACTGAAGCGATCGAGTGCGAAGTTGCCTTCGATGCCGGTTCCGCATTGTCCACAGCGGAGTTTGGTGACCTGCAACTGGGAACTGCAGACAGGACATTGCCCGGGTGCCGGGTGCAGAGGATGGGTTTGATTGTCGGACATGATTTGGTCTCCTTTGAGATAGAAATCCACGGCGTTGTGGCGATTGCACTTCCGGGTGCCGGATCGACCGGGTTCATTCATTGATCCTCGACCGAACTGAAACGATAATAGAACAGGAGTTCATAAAAGTCAATATGAATATAAATATTATTTATATCGCGATGATTATTCTTAGATTTGATCCCTGATCGATCCGAACTGGCTATGTCGTGGGCCGGAGGTCGAGCAGATATACTTTCAGGAGCAATTGGAGAACGGTTATCCACTCTGGATTCACCGAACATAAATGCAAGGAACAAACATGGCGACGTTTCGTTCAGGTGAAGATGTTCGGGTGGTGCTTCCCCGCGGCAAGAGCAAGCGCGGGGTCCTCGGGGTGAATGTGATGTTCACCACGTCGCAGGAAGCGAAGTTCGATGGCGCAGTAGGCACGATCGTCGAGATCAACCCGCGAGGTCCGAACGGAATTCCACTCTTCCTCGTTGATTTCCGGAACCACGACAACAGCCGGGTTGGTATTCCCTGGCAGGCGCAGTGGTTCCGCGAAGAGTGGATTGTGATCAGCAAGCCGACAGAAGTGCGGGTTGCATCCTGACGCATCGTTGTCAGGATGCCTGCATCAGCGCGAAGTGTGGATCCGGCTCGTCTGGCATGGTGCGCTGCTGGCGGGTCGGTGAGTTCCAGACGAACCAGGTGGCGACGAACATCCCGACGATGCCGATGACCAGCGTGATCTGAACCCCGATGACCTCGGCGATCAATCCACCGAGCAGCAGGCCGGCAGTTTGCGCTCCTCCATAGAGTGTCTGCGTCGATGCAGCGATCCGTCCCTGCAGGCGGTTCGGAGTCAATGCCTGGCGCAAGGCAACGCGATTGACATCGTGCACAGTCAGCGCCATCCATTGCAGGAACTCGGCGACCACGATCAGCGGGAGCGCATAATCGGGTACAAGAATTGCGGCTGGTACGGCGATGCCGAACGCACCACAGGCGACCGCCCCCCAGACGATGGTGCCACCAACGCCAAGCCGCTGAACGAACCAGCCCGACACCATCGTTCCCAACAGCGCGCCAACCCCTCCGGCGGCATAGACAAGTCCGATACCACTCGACGTGAGGTTCAGATCATTGGCCATGTAGAGGACATAGACTGAGAGAAACATGTTCCCGGTCAGTGAAACCAGAACCGATGTCGTGGTGGTCGCTCTCATGATTGGTGAAGCGACGAGCACGCGAAAACCGTCCATGATCTCGTGGCGCCAGCGATGAGTGGTCGTGTCTTCCTTCAATTCGGACTCGTCGGCATCGACCTTTCGAATGAAGAAGCCGGACCAGAGATAGGTGGCGGCATTGATGATCGTGACGAATGGTGCTGACATGATGGACACAAGCCCGCCGGCAACGGCCGGGCCGACCGCCTGGGCGAGGGATACCGACGCCCAGAGTTTGCTGTGGGCATCACCCAGCTGCCGACGCTCGACGATGACCGGGACAATCGCGGAATAGGCAGTGTTGAACAGCACAGACTGGATACCGACGGCTACTGCGACCAAAAGCAGCAGCGGGATCGTCAGCACATCCAGCCACCAGGCGAAGGGGATGGCGAGCAGAGTTATCGTTCGCCCGATATCGGTCACGAGCATGATCCGCCGCTTGTTGTGACGATCGACCCACGGACCAATCAGGAATCCGAAGATGAACCGCGGCAACCCACCGGCCGCACCGAGGATGCCCATCTCAAGCGGTGAGGCATCAAGATTGAGCGCCGCGATCAGCGGAATCGCCAGCAGCGAAATTTGTGTTCCGAACTGGGAAACCGATTCGGCCGACCAAAGATTTATGAAATTGGCGTTCTGCCAGAGCGCGGAGCGACGACCGTCCCGCTTGTTCCTGAAGAAGGGAAACCGAAACACGAAAACAACTCCCCGAAGTGCGGGAGTCAGGCAGTGCGCCTGTACCCGCTATCCATGTGCGCATTCGACCCAGGGGTCGAGAACTGGATAGCGGTTGTCAGTGGTAGGTGATGATGTCCTGCAGGGCGGACTTCCGGCCTGCGTTTCTTGCCTTGCACATGGCGACATTGTACATGGCGGTTGGGCCGACATTGGCACATCGGGGAACGGATGCAGTCGGCCCGTATACTGACGACTGAATTTGGTTTTCGTGCTGGATGTTCTTTCTGGTGACGCTTTCACTGCAATTTCTGGGAACAGGAACATCGACGGGTGTTCCTGTCATCGGTTGCGACTGTCATGTCTGTCGTTCCGACGATTCGCGGGACCGTCGGTTGCGCTCGTCGGTGGTGATTCGTTCCGACGAAACCACAATCCTGATCGATACCACCCCGGATTTGCGTGAACAGGCATTGCAGGCCGATCTCCGTCAGCTCGACGCCGTGCTCTTCACGCATGCCCATGCCGACCACACGGCTGGCCTCGATGAGTTGCGAAGTTTCAATGCCCTTCAGAATGAGCACATCCCGGTCTGGGCAACCCGTGAAACCGGAGTTGAGCTCGAATCGCGCTTTGCCTACGCCTTCGCCGATACATTCCCCAGATATGGTCTCAAGCCGGATTTGACACTCTCGCACATCATGGGTCCGTTTCAGGTGAATGAGCTGACGGTGACTCCGATTCCGATCATGCACGGTCGATTGCCAATCGTCGGATTTCGTATCGGCGACATCGCGTATCTGACGGATCTGAAGACCTATCCCGAGTCGTCCGCCGATCTGCTGAAGGGGCTCGACATTCTCGTGATCACCGCCTTGCGCCAGGACCCGCATCCGGCACATCTGACACTGGCTGAATCGTTGCTCGAGATTGAACGAATCGCCCCGAAACGTGCCTTTCTGACTCACATTTCCCATGATTTCGGGTTGTACAAGGACGTTGCCGATTCCCTGCCAGCTCATGTGCAGATCGGGATCGACGGCAAACGCTTTACCTCGAATCACTAAATCGCCTGTGAATCAGATTCCGGGCTTGTGCCCAGGTTGCCGATAATGTGTTCACAACCAGAAGCTTCATCAGTGCGCGTGGTTCGGCCTTCGGCTTCGGCAGCAGCGGAGCAGAGCGATCCGTCTGGTCTAACGCGGTATCTCCCGGAACTGGCGGCACTGACTGTTGTCGTGCTTTGGGCCTCAACATTCATCGTGACCAAGAATGCATTCGAGACATTCTCGCCGCTGGCGTTTGTCGGTATCCGGTTTGTGTTGATGACCGCGCTGGCACTGGGTGTGTTGTACGTGCGTGGTCGCAAGGATCCCGCGCGATACTTTCAGGTGGCGCGGGATGACTGGTCGAGGTTTGTGCTGGTTGGTCTGGTTGGGTATGGGGTGTATCAGCTGGGATTCAATTTCGGGCTCGAGCACTCCTCGCCATTTGCGGCGTCATTGATCATGGCGATGACACCGGTGTTTGCCCTCGGGATAGCGACATTTCAGGGAGAGCGTTCGACCTGGCTGGTATGGCTTGGGGTCTTGGTCGCTGTCGCCGGAGTTGTCGTGTTTTTGACCGACAAGAACTCGGGAGGCACCGTACTGGGGACGGTCCTGATGCTGGTAGCGTCGGTTTCATCGGCGATCTACAGCGTGACCAACCGGCCGTTGGTGCGGACGTACCCGTTCGAAACCGTGGCGGCCATTACCACGATCGCCGGTGCGGTTCCGCTCGTGCTGGTGTCGCTACCCCAGATGATCGATCAGGACTGGACTCGCCCATCGTTCTGGGATTACCTCGCCCTTGTGTACATGGTTATTCTGCCCGTCTATGTGGCTTACATTCTGTGGAACTGGGCAATCAACCAACGTGGTATTTCAATCACCGGTGGTCAGTTGCTGGTACCCGTCGTCAGTGGCGGATTCTCCGCGCTGTTTTTCAGTGAGTCGTTTGGACTGGTCAAGATCATCGGCGGCGTGATTGCGCTGGCTGGTCTGGTTCTGATGCGAATATCGGCGCGTCGTGTCACGAAATCCTGAGTCGGTTCGTTACAGGCGTACGGACTTTAAATACAAGCGTGAAGAGGAGAGCAACATGGCATCCAGTACCGAAACGGCCGACCTGTTGCGTGGGATTGGCGCCGTGCCGGCGGAGTATATCCACCGGGACCGGCGGGTCGAACCAAGTGACCCGTTGATCGTACGGACTGGTCTCTTCAAGTGGTACAACGTCTTCGATGCTGCCGATCCCGTCACGTCTGATCTCGAGGACACGTCGCGAAGCGAGGCAGCTGCCTTTCTCGATTCCGGAATGGCGCATGCCGAATACGGGATGGGTGTGGTGGTGTTTCACCATTCGACGGCGCACGATTTTCTGCTGATCGGAAGTTGGCGCGGTCATCAGGAGTACTGGCACAGCTCGCTGATCCGGGCTGCGAACAGCGATGACCCGTGGACGGCCAACGAACAGGGTGCGATTTCTCCCGTTGCCTGTGTCTGGGAGATGGCACCAATCTGGCACGAGCGCAATGCCTGGGTTGCTTACCTGAAATCGGCCCGAACGGTTCAGGATCGCCAGGCGTGGCTCGACGACACGCTGACGGCAACGATGTGAACAGGGCTGTCGAGTCGGCCCGGTTGTCTGCAATGCCGCTCCCGCCGAATGCCAACGACGTCCTGCGAACGATGCACCGGCAACCGGACGATATGCGACGCCTCCTCATCGATGGCGCAAAGCAGACGCGACAGGCGGTCGATCTGCTCGACGGGGCGGAGCGGATCATCCTGACCGGGGTTGGGTCCAGTTTCACTGCGGCGATCGCCGGTAGCTGGATGCTCCGTGAAATCGGGTTCGACGCCCGGGCGGTTGCGGTCGATGATTTCTGGCTGTATCCCGCCAACAGTCATTTTCGCCCGACTGACGCGGTGATCGTGATCTCGCACTTTGGATTGCGCCATGCCGTTCTGGAGACGTTGAACCAGGCGCGTCAGGCGGGGGCAACGGTCCTCTCGATCGGCAGTCTCTCCGCAGATCATCCGGGATCGCGTTTGATCTTGCGGACAGTGGAACGCGACACGTCGATGATAGCGACGGCCTCGCATCTGGCGGCGATGATGGTGCTGGCGCAGATTGCGCTAATGCTCGGGGAGCGTATGCGCCCGTCGGCGGTATCGGGTTGGCGCCCGGCGCTCGATTCGCTGCCGGCAGTGATTGCTTCGCTGCTTCATCGCGAGCGCGAGATCACGCCGATAGCGCGGATTGCCGCCGGGCGGCATGTCTATGCCGTTGCTGCCGGTCCGAACGAATCGATCATTGCCGAGTTCATGATCAAGGCGCGGCAGGCCGGGCACGCCACAGTCGATGCCTTTCCACTGGAACTGATGATTCACGGTCCGATCGTGGCAGCGGACACGGGCGATCTCGGGATCGTTGTTCGCGTTCCGGGTGCGGCTGCCGAACGCACAGCTGAGTTTGCGAGGGTGATGGAGCGAATCGGGATGCAACTCTGGGTGGTGGGGCTCCCGCTGCCGGGTGCATGGCCACACATCACCTTCGAGCTCCCGGAGTTCCCGGAAATGTTGTCTCCTCTCATCACGATGATTCCAATGCAGATGCTGGCGTATCAGATCGCGCTGATTCGGCAGCTGGATCCGGAATCGTTCTCCCGCGTCTTGCCGTTACTTCCCTGATCTTCTCTCGAGGGTCAGTCGATCCCGCAGAAATCACCGGGGCACGGTAGAATCGCTTTCGTGAAGATTGCACTTGTTTCTCCATACGGACTACAGCAGCCAGGCGGGGTGGCAGAACACGTCACGCATTTGCGGGACGAGTTCGAGCGGCTTGGTCACGTCGTGACCACGATGGCGCCCCGTGGAAACAAGGGCGGGCTGGAAATGACCGACGGATCCTACGGGATTGGACGGACGATCACGATACCCGGTAACGGGAGTCGGATGAAACTGACATTCGATGTCACGCTCTACGCCGATGTCAAAACGATCATGGCGCGGGAGAAGTTCGACATTGTGCATCTGCACGAACCGTTGATGCCGGTATTGCCGTATATGGTTCTGCTCAACTCATCGGCCGTCAATGTCGGGACGTTTCATGCGTTCAGTGGATCAAGCCCGTGGTATACCGCGTTCAAGCCCTACATGCAATTCGTGCTTGGCCGAATGGATGGCAGGATCGCGGTATCACCTCCGGCGCGTGATTATGTGCGGCAGTATTTCGATGGTCCGTATGAGGTGATTCCGAACGGAATCGATGTCGACCGTTATGGCGATCATGTCGAGCCTTTCGCCTGGGCGAACGATGGCGTACCGCGAATTTTGTTCGTTGGCCGGTTCGAGGAGTCTCGCAAGGGATTCAAATACTTGCTACGGGCGCTACCGCTGGTGCAGCAACAGTTCCCGGATGCGCGGCTGATCGTGATCGGAGCGGGTCGACCGGAGAAGTTCGATCCGCTGATCGAGCGCTACGGTATCCGCAATGTCGAGTTTAAGGGCTGGGTTTCGCTGGAGGACAAGGCGCGCTACTACGCCAGCTGCAATGTGTCGTGCATCCCGTCGACGGGAAACGAGAGCTTCGGCTACGTGGTGGCCGAGCCGATGGCGGCCGGGAAGCCGGTGGTAGCGTCGAACATTCCGGGCTACGCCAGCGTCGTCACCAACGGATCGGATGGTGTGCTGGTGGAGCCCTCGGATCCGCAGGCGTTGGCACTGGGACTGGTGCGCGTGCTCTCGGATCGGGAACTGAGAATTCGGCTGAGTGCCCAGGCGCAGATCAGCGCGCAGCAGTATGCCTGGCCACGGATTGCAGAACGGGTACTGGCGGAATACCAGCGATCGGCGCAACGTGCGAAACTTGCACCATGGAGACAGGATCTTGCCAGTCGGTAGTGCAGGGTTCGGGGCACGAGAAGGGGAACGCGGGTGATTTCTGAACGGATCGGTCACTGGATCCGTCAGTACATGCTGCACGTTGGCAACTGGTTTGCCCGTGTCGGCATGACGGCAAATATGGCGACGATGATCGGCCTCGCACTGAACGTGATCGTGGCTGTGATCATTGCGTTGGGCTATCCCGTGGCCGGTGGTATTTGCCTGCTCGTCGCCAGTGCGTTCGACATGGTAGATGGCGCGATTGCCCGGGCAACCGGTTCGGTTTCGAAGTTTGGCGGATTCCTCGATTCGACGCTGGATCGATACTCGGAAATCGTTGTCTATGTAGGACTGGCGATCTGGCTGAATCGTACGGGCGACGATCACGCTGGCTCGCTGCTGATCGTGATTGCCAT
>JBBJOX010000011.1:13576-19934 GCA_037724245.1 Thermomicrobiales bacterium
TCTGGCGCGCTGATGGTGAGCTATGCGCGGGCCAAGGCCGAGGAAATTGGCTACAAGGCGTCTGTCGGCCTGGTGGCACGTCCGGAACGGGTTGTGTTGCTGGCGCTGGCGTTGATCATCAATCAGCCACTGTGGGCACTCTGGGTTCTGGCGATCGCGACTCATCTGACAGCTGGAACGCGGATTTATCATGTCTGGAAGCTCGCCCGAAACGATACCCGATCGGCGTCTGGCGATGACTGACCCGATTCGGGATGATGATCAGCCGGAAGCGCTGGTTTCGACAGAGGACATTGGCTCGGCGTCACGATCCTGCCTCGTGATCATCTTCGTGGTGCTCGCGATCCTGCTGTTGCTGCTCGTTTTCGTCATCGTGCAGACGGTTCGCTAGTCCGGCTCAAACCGACCCCGATGTGATCGATTTCATACAGGAGCAGCTTCCATGACCAGCCCATCATTTCCGGTTGCACTGGGACAAATGAATTCCGGTGCCGACAAGGCCGTGAACATCGAAAGTGCCTTGTCCCTGATCGATGCCGCAGCGGCAACGGGAGCGCGGCTGGTGGTGCTGCCGGAAGTCTGGACCTATCTGGGTCCTGATGACGGAACTGCCGCCGCTGCGGAGCCGATACCTGGTCCGCTGACTGACGTCCTGTCGGAGCGTGCCGTGCGTCACGGAATGTTCATCCATGCCGGAAGTATTCTCGAGGTGGTTGCCGGGGAACCGAAAGTGTTCAACACCTCGGTGGTCTTAGACCCGCAGGGAGAGATCATCGCGACTTACCGCAAGATTCACCTGTTCGATGTCGATCTGGAAGCCGATACGAGCTACCGCGAATCGGCGACTGTTGGTGCTGGTGACGAGATCGTCACCTTCGATCTGGATGGTGTGACGGTTGGTCTGGCGATTTGCTACGATCTCCGGTTTCCTGAATTGTTCCGGATTCTGGCGCTCAGGGGGGCACAGGCGATCGTGCTTCCTGCGGCATTTGCCATGGCAACCGGTCGCGATCACTGGGAAACCCTGATCCGGGCGCGGGCGATTGAGAACGGTCTCTACATGCTGGCCCCGGGGCAGTGGGGTGTGCATCCTCCCGGACTCTGGTGCTACGGCAGATCGATGATTGTCGATCCCTGGGGCACAGTGGTGACGAAAGCATCGGATGTCACCGGTCTGGTTCAGGGAATGGTCGATATCGCGCTGGTGGATCGGGTTCGCGTGCAGGTTCCATCGCTGGCGAATCGCCGCCCCGGGCAGTATCGATGGCCGGATGAGGCTGCAATTCCACACTGAACGGGTCGGAAGGGAAAGCATTTTCTGTGGCGACAATCAACGTAATGTGGCCCTTCGTACAGATACTGAACGCCCTGCTGAAACGGTCGGCCAAGTGTGTGTTTGGTCGCATTAGTACGAGTTCACGTTGACGCACGGAATGACAGATGATAATGTTAACCACGTGGCCGGGACGCCGATCACATTTGCACACAGTCTTACCGTTTAGGGTGAAGGAGGTGATGCCCAATTGAGTAGTATCGCATCCGAGGGCGTCATGGTGGAGGTTTCGCGTTAATTCGCGAACAACCATGACGCCCAGGACGAAAACGCCGGCCCCACGGGGCTGGCGTTTTTGTGTCTCTAAAACGGAACCTGCATCACGACATGACGGCGATGTCCGGCGAGATCGGCAATGACATCGATCGTCGGCTCCAGAAAAGTTCGACGGAGCATGTCGATCACCGGATCGATTTGCGACGGATTGAGTTCGAGCCCGAGCGCCCCGCCCCGATCGAGCACTCTTGGCAGATCGTCGATCAGCCTCCGAACAAGTTCCAGTCCATCCAGACCACCTTCAAGTGCCGCGCGTGGTTCGGCATCGAGATCAGGATTGCTGCTGATCTGTTCGTCTGTGAGATAGGGCAAATTGGCGAGCACGAGATCTGCCTTCTGCTCGTACCACGTCAACAGCGAACCCTCGACGAAGCTGAGCATCGAGCGACGGAACGGTGTCAGCAGACGATCGGCATTGCTCCGGGCGACTTCGAGCGCTGCCTCAGACAAATCGCTGGCAGTGATTGAAATGTCATCGGAACGACAGAGCGTCGCGATACTGACGGCGATCGCCCCGGACCCGGTTCCGACATCGATGACTGACGCTGTATTTCGGGTATCCACCCATGCCAGCGCCCATTCCACAAGCAGTTCGGTTTCTGGCCGAGGGATCAGGACATCGGGCGTGACGGCGAATGCAAGCCCGGCAAATTCCTTCCGGCCGGTCAGATAGGCAACTGGTTGTCCCGATATCCGGCGTGCGACGAGCGCATCGAACGCGTCGACGATAGCGGGATCGGCCGGATCCTCGAGGCGCATAAAGAGACCAACGCGATCGAGTTTAAGGACGTGGCGCAGGAGCACCTCGGCGTCGAGCCTGGGGGATGTCGAACCGGACGCAGCGATCTTCTGTTGTGCGATACGCACAAGATCGTTCAGTTTCTGTACCGGTGGCGGAGCCATGTTCAAAGAATCGGTCAATTGCAATCGTTTCGTTGCGTGTCACTTTTGGGTAGGATGAACAAAGAAGTTCCAGAACCTTGCAGACTGTCGCGAAGTGTACGTGTTTCAGTGAAAGGATCCGTGTCCATGTGCTCTCCTGCTGTGATGGCTCGCGTTCAAGAGAAACTGGTGCAGAAGCATGGGCCTGACCGGCGGCAGCTCCTGAAAGCGGGTGCCGCGGCACTGGCTACCATCCCGTTTCTGGCGCATCAGGCGTCGGCGCGGCAAGCCACGCCGGTAGCCAGCCCGGTCACTCCGATGAATCTCAACATCGGTTCGATTGTCGATCTGACACACGTCCTCTCGACGACGTTCCCGGTGTTCGCTGGTTCGGGGCAGATGGAAGTGGAGCAACTTTTCTCTGTCGCCGCCGACGGCTTCTACGTGAACCGGTTGACTCTGGAAGAGCACACCGGCACGCATCTCGATGCTCCGGCCCACTTTATCGACGGCGCCTTGACGGCGGAACTGCTGCCGGTCGAGAACTTCTTCGCGCCGATCATCGTGGTCGATATTTCGGCGAAGGCGGCGTCCGATGACGATTCTGCGCTGACGATCGACGATCTGATGGCGTGGGAAGCGGAGTTCGGACCGATGCCGACAGGTGCGTTCGTGGCGATGTACTCCGGCTGGGAGGTTCGCCTCGACAATCCGTCGACCTATGTGAATCTCGATGGCGAGGGTGTGCAGCACTATCCAGGGTTCGATCCTGAGGCTGCTGCATTTCTGGTCGAGGAACGTGACATCGTCGGGATCGGTGTGGACACGCTGAGTCAGGACCCGGGCATTTCGGAGGATTTCGCGACACACGTGACGATTCTCGGAGCAGAGAAGTACGCCGTCGAGAATGTCGCCAACCTGTCGATGTTACCGCCAGTTGGGGCGACGGTGATCGTGGGCGGGCCGAAGCATCTGGAAGCGTCCGGTGGCCCGGCGCGTCTGTATGGTGTGTTCTAGCGGAGTTCCTGAAGCGCACTGTCGTCGCCAAGAGCCTGGTCAGTGCGCAAGGTATCGGCGAAGAAATTATGGCAACCACATGCGTTGCAATACTGTGAGGTCGAAGGGTTGCAAAGCCATGGCGCCGAGGGCGTGGCGACACTGCGCGGGCGTCGGGTAATCAGAAGGGTTGCGGTACCAAATTCTGGTCAGGCGGCGTCGTCGGCGATGCCAGCGTCGGCGAGGCGATCAGCTTCGTCGGCGGCGCGGAGATCCTGCACCAGATCGTCGAGTTCACCGTTCAGCACTGCCGGAATGTTGTTGACGCTTTTCTTAATGCGATGGTCGGTGATGCGATCCTGCGGGAAGTTGTAGGTCCGGATCTTTTCGCTGCGCTCCCCGGTTCCGATCTGTCCACGACGTTCCTCACCTCGTTCGGCGGCCAGCCTGCCCTGTTCCAGATCGTAGAGCCGGGAACGAAGCACCGTCATCGCCTTGGCCCGGTTCTTCAGCTGACTTTTCTCATCCTGGCAGGTGACAACGAGTCCGCTGGGCAGATGCGTGATGCGAACCGCAGAGTCGGTGGTGTTGACACTCTGGCCGCCATTTCCGGAGGAGCGATAAACATCGACCTTCAGTTCGTTGTCCGCGATCTGGATGTCGACTTCCTCGGCCTCGGGAAGCACAGCGACGCTGGCAGTGCTGGTGTGGATCCGTCCCTGACTTTCCGTTGCCGGGACGCGCTGAACCCGATGTACGCCACTCTCGTAACGAAGATAGCTGAACGCCCCCTTACCCCGGACCTCGAAGATCACCTCACGGAATCCGCCGCCATCGGTTCCGGTGGACGAAAGGATTTCGATCTTCCACTTCTGGCGCTCGGCATAGCGTGAGTACATGCGAAAGAGATCGGCGCCAAAGAGCGCCGCTTCATCGCCGCCGGTGCCGGCCCGGACTTCGACAATCACATTCTTGTCATCATTCGGATCCTTGGGTACGAGGAGACGGCGAATGTCGCTTTCGATCTCGATGTGTTGTTCCCGCAGCGCCTTGAGTTCATCCTGAACCAGATCGGCCATATCCGGATCGCTGGCCATGAGCTCGGTTTCGGCAATCGATTCGGTGATTAGCTGGTAGGACTGCCAGGCGGAGACGAGTGGTTCCATTTCGGAACGCTCACGTCCAAGTTCAATCAGGCGATCTGTATTCGTCGAGATCGACGGATCGGCAAGAAGATGATCGACTTCCTGAAAGCGGCGTTCGAGTTCGTCGAGATTGGCGCGGAAACTCTGCATGGTAGCGACCATGATCGTGGTACTCCGATGACCCTGATTCGAACAGGGGATGGTGATATTTGCGGGAATTCCGGGTTGACGCGGTTGTTCGAACTGATGTGCTGCGTCAACACTTCAGTATAAACGGCATGTACAGGAAGGTGACGGGAGCATATGGACGCGACATTCGAGGGAAATCTCGTGCTGAGACTGGCGACGATGTTCGACCGCCAGGCGATGGAGATACTCCCGTTCTCGGGAGGAATGCCGGACAAGGTTATCCGGCGGCTCGAGCTCCAGGAACTTGGGCATATGGTGCTGCCCCTGGCGCTGATCGATGATCGGATCGTCGGGAATCTGCTCGTCAAATGGAATTGCCCGGAGGATCCGTTCCTGAAACGGCGCTTGCCACCGTGCGCCGAGATCGAGGATTTTGCGGTGCACGGGGATTTGCAGGGTCGAGGAATTGGAAGTCACTTGCTCGCCTATGCCGAAGAGCAGACGCGACAGCATGGCGATACCCGACTCGGGCTGGCAGTTGGGCACGGGAATGTGCGGGCGAAGAACCTCTACCTGCGTCGCGGATACCAGCTGATGCCCGATTCTGATCACCGGGTCAGCTGGTTTGCGCCGAATCCGGATGGAACATCGCGAATCGACTCCGAGGAATGCGTATACATGATGAAGGATCTGCTGTGAGCTGGGACCATTGTGATGTCATCACGTTTCGATGGCGACGGAAGCAACCATTCGATGTCGCACTGCCCGTGCGAGTCGTGGAGGATCGGGACGATGTGACGATCCTCTACACAGCTGTCGGAACTCCGATGAAAGCCGAGGCCACGGCCGACGGGCGGGTGATGTCGCGCGATGTCGCGCCATTCTTCGAACGGCAATCGCTGGTCGGTGGCTATGTCGACTGGACGTGGACGACGAATCACGTGTTGATGTTCGCTTTCCCCGACTCGCTGGCGTCGATCTGGCTCTTTTTCCGGGAAGGTACGTGGGAGTTCAACGGGTATTACGTGAACATGCAGGCGCCGCTGGACCGGACAGAAGTTGGGTTCGACAGTGCGGATTACATGCTGGATATTGTGGTGCAGCCAGATTTCTCGTGGGAATGGAAAGATCTCGATGAGTTCGCCGATGCGCGAATGCACGGATTTCTGCCGCGCGAACTGCTGGATCGGATTCAGGTCGAGGCGGAGGCAACGATCCCGCTGATCGAATCCCGCGGGTTTCCGTTCGCCGCAGGGTACGAAACGTGGCGTCCCGATCCGGCGTGGGGCGTACCCGAGCTCCCTTCGAACTGGGCCGATGGAATGGATCTGACCGGCTTCACGCTGTTTTAGCAGAATCCAGTGTTCGGCCAATGGTTGACACGGTGCACATCCGCGCGCACTATCTTGCTCAGATACGCACACTTAAGAATCGTTCTCAGGCAATGGCTGATGAGGGATGGGCAACATGAAACGACTCGGCGTTATTGGATACGGCGGACGCATTCGCGGCATGTTGAGAACGATGGACACCTTCGACGCCGATGTCGAAGTTGTAGCGGTGCTCGATCCGGCAGCCGAGCAACTCAAGGCGAAGT
>JBBJOX010000012.1:0-10587 GCA_037724245.1 Thermomicrobiales bacterium
CGGTCCTGCGGATCAGCGAGGAATCGATCTGATCATCCCCGATCCCAGTTTCATCATCGATCGCCTGAAGCGCTTTCGCGGCATACTGATCACCCACGGGCACGAGGATCACATTGGCGGTCTGCCGCACATCATTCCGATGCTGAAAGCAATGGGCACTGTTCCGATTTATGGAACGCCGTTGGCACTTGGCTTCATCGAACG
Source organism: Thermomicrobiales bacterium (assembly GCA_037724245.1). Classification (GTDB taxonomy): domain Bacteria; phylum Chloroflexota; class Chloroflexia; order Thermomicrobiales; family UBA6265; genus JBBJOX01. Next base: position 205 of record JBBJOX010000012.1, read on the forward strand.
TAAGTTGCTGGAAGTTCGACTCGAAAAGTACGTCGATCTGATCCCGGTGAAGTCGGGGCAGACGATCCAGCTCGGACAGATGACAGCCGAGTTCATTCAGGTCACGCACTCGATTCCCGATGCCTGCGCAATCGCCTTGCACACGCCGGTCGGCACAATCGTCGACACCGGTGACTTCAAGTTCGACCCGACACCGGTTATGGGTCCGAAGACGGACGAGAAGCTGCTTGAGCGGATCGGCGATCGGGGTGTGCTCGCTCTGTTCTCCGATACTGTGCGCATCGAGTCGGAGGGGAGTACTCCGTCGGAGCGCGTGGTGCAGGACAAAATGGAAGAGATGATGGCGAAGGCGACCGGCCAGTTCATCATCGCGACCTTCGCGTCCAACGTCAGTCGTATTCACATGGCGCTTCATGCCGCAGCGGCCAACGGCCGAAAGGTTGCGGTTGCTGGACGAAGCATGGAGCAGAACGCCCGGGTCGCAGTCGATCTCGGCTATCTCGATCCGCCGGAGGGCATGCTGATTCCGCTCGACGATCTGCTCAAGCTCCCCAAGGAGAAGCGGGTCATTGTCGGAACGGGCAGTCAGGGCGAGGCAGCCGCGGCGCTGGCGCGTATCGCAGCTGGCGAGCATCCGAAAATCCGGGTTTCCCGCGGCGACATGATCTTCGTGTCGGCGACACCGATTCCCGGCAATGAGGACACAGTCAGTCACACGATCGACAATCTCTTCCGCCAGGGTTGCGAAGTTGTCTACAGTGCGATCGACAAGGGCGTGCATGTTTCCGGGCACGCTGGTCGTGACGAGCTGCAGAAGATGATTCACTTGCTCCGGCCGAAGTACGCGGTGCCATTTCACGGTGAGTACCGGCATATGGCGCTCTATCGCGAACTCTGCACCCGGACGAATATTGCGCGCGATCACGTGCTGCTTCCGGAAATTGGTGGCGTAATCGAGTTCAGCAAGAACTCGGCGCATCAGCGAGGCCGGGTTGCGGCTGGCAACATCCTGATCGACAGATTGGGAGACCGTGGAGACACGCAGGTAACGCTGCGAACTCGTGACAATCTGCTGAGTGACGGATTCGTTCTGGTGACGATGGTGATCGATCGGGTGAGTGGCGATCTGATTGCCGGTCCGCAGCTGGTTGCGAGTGGGCTCAAACCGGAACTGAACAACGGTGCGTTGCATGAAGCAGAGCAGGAGCTCCGTCGGATGCTGGAACGTCGCAAGAAGGGCGCGCCGCAGTACGGGTATCTCGTGCAGCGGGCCAAGGAAACGGTGGGCAAAGCGCTTTACCGGAGATCTCGTACGCGTCCACTGATTCTCCCGGTAGTGACCGAGCTGTAGGTCGTTCGAGATTCCATGCAGGGCTTGCATCGGCAAGCTCTGCGACCTCTGGGGCCGAGTGGCACGTGAGAGCGAGTGCGCAGCAAGCGTCAGGTGGTCAATGGAGACCGCTTGCGATGAGTGACGTGAGGCTACGACCGGAGATTTGGCAGAGACAAGCTCTGCGCCTACCAGATGAGTGTTGTTTCCTCGAAAAAATGGTCTGCGGCCGTGCCCGACCTGAACGCGGGATTACGTTCGCGACCGACCATCGGCAAGCAGGTTGACAACAGCTACAGTGGGAGGGACTTGCCAGTGCTGGGTCAGGATCAAAGACTGTTGTATCGCGACCGCTGATCTCAGCAGAGACAAGCTCTTCGCTCGCCCGAGAAGAACTCAATCTCGGAATGGACAATTGCTAGTTCGAATGTGGATCGTTTTGGTTTAGACCGCGGACAGTTCGTGGTTTGATTCAAGGTGATGATTCTGGCAGGCAGCGTCGTCCCATTGCTCGGCCCATCCGCCAATTGCGCTGATGACATCGGCCAATGCCAGCCCTTTGGCGGTCATTGTGTACTCGATGCGAACCGGGGTTTCGGCGTGAACCTTGCGCGCCACAATGCCCTGGCATTCGAGTTCCTTGAGTCGTTCAGATAGCAGTCGATCACTGAGCCCGGGAACGGAATGGACAATATCGGTGAAACGGGTAGTTCCGAGCAACATGGAACTCAGGATCGCCCCTGTCCAGCGGCGACCGATCAGTTCGACTGCACGGTGGAATCTGGGACAAACATTGACGAGTTCAGATGTGGTGGTAGGCATGGCTGAAACTTCACCTGGCTCAGGATTGGAACGCTCGCTTGGCGTCCCGTTCTTTCGAGATCTCGATCACGAATTTTGAAGCAAGTTTACCATGGTTGGTTCATGGCTCCTGATAATGATTTTGGGCCTGAACCTTGTCTATCGCGCTTTCATAGGCGGTTTGACGGTGTCGAGCACGCTGATACAGCGGAAAGTGTTTCGGTTCTGGCTGATAGGTTTCGCTCGATTCGATCTTCGCTGGTCTCAGGTCTGGCAACTCCCCGATCGCGTTGAGGACGGAAACGGCGGCACCTCTGGCCGAAACCTCGGCGTCGGCATCCATGGCATCGAGCCGCTGGCCGAAGGTGTCGGCGATGATCGACATCCAGAGTGGTGAATTGAGGGCGGCACCGCCGTTGGCATGGATTTCATGGACGGGATTAGCGATGAGCTTCAGCTGATCGTAGACGGCGGCGAGTCGGTAGGCAGTCCCTTCGAGAGCAGCCCGGAAAATCTCGGCGCGTGTCGTGGAGAATCGCAGACCGAGCAGTGATCCGAACGCCTCGTCGTTCCAACTGGGAGAGCGCTCACCTGCAAAAAACGGAAGCCAGGTCAGACCATGGCTGTCGGGAGCAGTGATATTTTTTGCTTCACCTGAAAGGCCTTCGATATTGCCGTCGGCCATGACATCGGCGATCCAGCGCGTCACGTTTCCGCCATTGCTCAAGGCACCACCTATCACGTGGTGCGAGCGATCGAGTCGGTATTCCCAGAGCGGTGTCGGGGTGGTTTCGGCTATGGCGTCCGATGGGACGATCAGGCGCATGGCGGCGGAGGTCCCGATCGTCATCGCAATCCGGTCGGTGCCAACGCATCCGGAGCCGACGTTGGCAGCGGCACCATCACCGAGCGCGGGATACCAGGGGGCGTCGGCGAGGGCGGGCCAGCGTTGTCGGTATTCGTCGGACAGCGCTGGACAGGGATCGAGACGATCCATCAATTGTGGCAAGGTGGCGATGTCGATTCCGAACCGGCCAGAGATCGATTCGTGCCAGGTGCTGGTTTGGATATTGAGCAGGCCTGTTCCGGAGGCCATGCAGACGGACGTGGCCAGTCGACCGTTCAGGCGGAAGCCGAGGTAATCGGTGAACGAGACCCAGTGTCGGGATTGCCGGAACAACTGCTGGTTGGTTCGGGCGAGCCAGACGAGTTTGGCTGGCCAGTAGCTGGAGTGAGGGCGGCATCCGGTTTCGCTGCGCATTCGACGGGCGAGATCTTCGTGCTCGCGCAGCGCGTTCGCGTCGGTGTGGGAACGGTTGTCGATCCACATGTAGAGTGGACCAATCGGCTCATGGGCATCGTTCAGCGCGAGCAGACTGTGCCAAAAGGAAGAGCAACCCACTCCAGCGATATCGGCCGTTCTGGATGACGACTGATCGAGAGTTTGGTCGATCGTCTTGCAGACGAGATCAACGAGATCACGGGCATCGGCGGTCAATCCACCGTCTGCGGTGGCATCGAGTTGCCACGTGGTCTGGGATTCGGTGGTCTCGACTTGCCTGGCGTCGGCATCGAAGAGCAGTGCTCTGACAGAGGATGTTCCGATGTCGAGGGCGAGGACCAGCGGCGAACGAGCTGCCTGCAAGGAAACGGACTTCATTGAGGAGCCTCCGGACGAAACCGATACTTCCCTTACGGGACCTGCTTCCAAAAACCGAGTTCTGAGCATTGGTGCGCAAGAGGATAGTCAGAGTCGGAGACGTTAGCGCACAGGGATGTCTGGCTATGCTACCGTACATGCATGATGTTGGCTTCTCTTTGAGACAGCTGCCGTGGACTCGCGATGAAGTCTGAGAGTACGCATTTGGGGCAGGATTCGCCGAATCGAACCGTTGTTGCACTGGCCGGTGGTGTTGGTGGCGCGAAGTTGAGTCATGGTCTGGCGGCGGTGTTGCCCGAAGCTGGCTTGACGGTGATCGTGAATACCGCAGATGACTTTGATCATCTCGGACTCCGCATGTGTACCGACCTGGACACCGTGCTCTACACACTCTCCAACCGCGAGAATCCGGTAACCGGCTGGGGTATCGATGGTGATACCAGAGTGACGCTGGACGCCCTGGCTGAATACGGACAGGATCCGTGGTTCATGGTAGGAGACCACGACTTTGCGACGCACATCTTCCGGACGGAGCGGCTTCAGGCGGGTGAGACACTCACTCAGGTCACGGCCAGGCTCGCGACTGCCTCAGGGCTCTCTTCGACATTGATTCCGATGACGAACGACCGGGTGGCGACGCTGATCGAGACGGCGGAAGGCAGGCTGGATTTTCAGGACTATTTCGTGGCGCGACGGCAGCAGGACGTGGTGTTGGGTGTGCGATTCGATGGAATCGCCCATGCGTCGCCTGCTCCCGGAGTGATCGAGGCGATTGCCGATTCGGACGTGGTGGTGATCGCTCCGTCGAATCCAGTCGTCAGTATCGGTCCGATTCTGGCGGTCGAAGGTGTAGGCCAGGCGCTCGAGACGACATCGGCATTGCGGATCGGAGTGAGTCCGATTATTGGGGGCAAGGCGCTCAAGGGGCCGGCCGATCGGATGCTGGCGTCGCTCGGGCATGAAGTTTCATCGCTCGGAGTGGCGCGCATCTACGAAGGTTTACTCGACTGGTTCGTGATCGACGACGCGGATAATGATCTGGCTCCGCAGATCGAGGCGTTGGGTATGGCAGTGCTGATCACCGATACGATCATGTCTGATCGGGGCAAGCGGGCAACGTTGGCGCGTTCCATTCTCGACGTGAAATGGCCCACATCGTGAAACCGGATCTGACTGCAATCATCCCCTTGCGAAACCGTGAAGGTGGTAAGACCAGATTAGCCGAGAGTTTTACGCCGCTGCAGCGCGAGCGTCTGGTTCGGGCAATGGCGGAAACGGTGCTGGATGCTGTGCTCAGTTCTGGCGAGGCGTCGCAGATAGTCCTGGTGACGCGTGATCCTGTGTTTGCGCAGGAAGTGATTGGTCCGCGAACCGGAGTTCGGATTGTGCATCAGCCGGCGAGATTTCCCGGATTGACCGGGGCCCTCGACTTCGGCCGGGAATCTGCTACGTCAACATCGATTCTGGTGCTGTTTGCGGACTTGCCTATGATTGCGGTGCAAGATATTCGCGCGGTCGCGGCGTCAGAATCCCGGGTGGTGCTTTTGCCAGATCGTCATCGCAATGGGACGAACGGTGTTCTGGTGCGACACGATCCCGATGCGGAGTTCCAGTTTCGGTTCGGAGAATCCAGTTTCTCGAAGCACATGTTGGAGACCGATCGATTGTGGTGGGATCGGGATGTAATCGAGCGAAACGGCACGGCAACTGATCTTGATACCGTGACCGATTGGCTTGAACTGCCTGAACGGCTACGTGACGAATTGATCGACAACGGACAAACTGAAGGCATACGTCGAGACCAGTCGGTAGCATCGGTCAGTTGTTTGCACGAGCTATGAGTGGGGTGTCTGTGGCAGGTTCGTCAAACGGGGTCGTCCAGATATTGCCTGTCGATGGCATAGCCGAGGTCGAGGCCGGTAATCCGATCGAAGACATGATTGGGGAGGCGATCGCTTCTTCGATCGGTCAGCTCGAAGCGTCGGATATTGTGGTGGTTACGCACAAAGTCGTCAGCAAGGCGGAAGGCAAGCTCGTCGATCTGACCACGATCGAGCCTTCAACCTTGGCGCAATCGCTGGCGGATCAGTTTCAGAAGGATGCCCGGCAGATCGAGGTTGTGCTGCGAGAGTCACGACGGATTGTGCGGATGGTCAATGGTCTGATCATTGCGGAGACGAAGCATGGGTTCATCTGTGCCAACGCCGGAGTCGATGCATCCAACGTTTCGACGGACGTCGTTTGCTTGCTGCCGGACGATCCCGATGCTTCGGCGGAACGGATACGCGGGCATTTGACCGGGAAATTCTTTGCCGACGCTGGCTCACAGGATCGCCCCGTTGCGGTGATCGTCACCGATTCGTTTGGTCGACCGTGGCGTAACGGGATTGTTAACATCGCGATCGGGGTCGCCGGAATGTCGCCGCTGGCGGACTATCGTGGTCAGCATGATCCCTGGGGCTACGAATTGCGAGCATCTGTGTTGGCGATAGCAGATGAACTGGCTTCGGCGGCGGAATTGGTGATGCACAAGTTGGCGGCTCGACCGGTGGCAGTAATTCGGGGATACGAGTGGCAGGCAAGTTCCGATGCGGAAACGGCACGGGATCTGGTAATGGCCGAAGAACGAAATCTCTTTCGATAGGATCAGGAGGTTACCATGAGTGGTATTGGTTACGCGGCTTCTTTCGAGCAATTTCATCCGACGGATTTGTTGACATACAGTCAACTGGCGGAGAAGCATGGGTTCAACGTCGTTACGGCGTCGGATCACTTTCATCCATGGGTCCCGTCGCAGGGACATTCCGCCTTCGTCTGGTCGTGGATGGGCGCACTCGGGGCGACGACGTCGCTTCGCTTTGGTACAGGAGTGACGCCTCCGGGCTGGCGCTATCATCCGGCGATTCTGGCGCAGGCGGCTGCGACACTTGAAGCGATGTACCCCGGACGGTTCTATCTCGGTCTTGGTGCCGGCGAAGCGTTGAACGAGCATATCGTTGGTGACTACTGGCCGGAAGCTCCGACGCGCCTGGAGCGCCTGGTCGAAGCAATCGACATTATCGAAAAGCTGTTCACGGGCAAAGTCGTCAAGCATAGCGGCAAGCATTTCAAGGTCGAGAGCGCGAAGCTGTACACGCTTCCCGATACTCCACCACCGATTTATGTGGCGACGTCCGGTCCGATCATGGCCGGACGTACCGGGAAGTTGACCGACGGAATTATTACGGTTGGTGCGGCCGACGAGAAGGTCAAGATGTTGCTCGATCGCTTCGAGAAGGGAGCGAAAGATGCTGGCAAGGATCCTTCGACCATGTCACGGATTCTCCAGGTCAAGGTGAGTTACGCCACCACCGAGAAGGAAGCGATCGATTCCGCGGTTAAGGACTGGCCAAACGGCGGCATGAACTTCCCGAAGGGTGACATCAGGAATCCTGAGGACTTCGAGGCGATGGCGAAGCTGGTGCGGCCGGAGAACTTCAAGAATCGGGTCCTGACGACAGCTGATCTCGATGAGCATGTGTCCTACATCCAGCACTTCATCGATCTCGGTTTCGGGGAAATTCACATTCATAACGTGAACCGGAACCAGGAAGGCTTCATCGCGGCCTACGGCAAGCACGTGCTGCCGAAGCTGAACTGGCCCGCCGACTAGATTAGCAATCCGAGACAGGGACAGTCACTGCTGAGAACGGAAGCCCATCCTCTTTGGAGAGGATGGGCTTTTACGTGGTTGAGTCTTTTGACCACGTATTTCCCGCTGAACCGGCTCCTGAGTCGACGCCCGCACTCCAGTAGCCAAACAACATGATTTTCAACTCATTGATCAGTCCCTGCTTTTCCAGATCATTTTGCCCGAGCACGAGTTGGAGCACAGAAAGAAAGAGACGAAAGGAAATGATTCCCCTAATTCGTCGCTCGATGTCGTTTGGGCACTGCACACCGATGTGGTTTCCTGGCCAGTCTGGAATCCCGATATTACGGATGTGACCCTGGAGCAGCCTTTCGCCGCCGGGCTCTCGTTTCTTTGGCACACAGCAGGTTTGGCCATTCGCTCCACTGTGTGTGCGCTGACTGATCATTCCCGGATATTGTGGGGCGGCACTGTACAGAGGATTGTGGGTACCCACCTCTGGCCGTTCGTCGAAATCGAAGGCGGCGTTCTGGTTTCCACCGAGGAATCCTGGAGTGGGGAACCGGTTGAGGCCAATACGGCGAATCTCCAACTTGGACTGGATCAGTCAATAGTCTCGTGGTTGCAGCATCTGAAGACAGCGGCCGAAGCGAGGGCGTGAGAGCTTGGCCGGTCTTCACAGTCTCTTTTGTAGAGCAGCGGATCCTGGAATTTGCCTTCATCCGTGGGGCCATGCGAAAGGCGTGTACAGAGGGATTTCGATTGCCGGTAGCTGATCCTTCGTGCCTCAGGAAGATCACGGGCAGCAGTCCGCACGCTCATGTTGGGGCATTCGATGCTGGCTTCGCCGGGGGATTCTTCGCTGCGGCCCAGAATGACGACACGTTCTGTCGAAGCGGTGGTCGACACCTACGGGACGAACCCATGTTGACAGACTACTCAGCTAGCAGGGGTCGCGGCTGGTGAGGCGATCGGGGTGGCTGGTGGCGGTGCATCGTTCGACAGAATCATTTCGCCGTATTGGAGCGCCCCTTCGTAAGTAAGCTGGGAAATGACCACGGCCTGAACCACGCCGTCGGCATCGATGAAGATGTGAGTTGGCCAGTTGTTGACTTGCCATTTTTCCGCAGACTCAACTACTTCCGGCAGTTCGCCATTGGCCTTGAGTTCTTCCAGCTCTTCGGCCGAAGGCTCCAGGGGAAACACGATTGGGAAGTTGATGCCGACCGTCGCCGCATATTTGAATGCTGCTTCGGCCGTCTCGCCCTCGTTCACACCGAGCATGAGCACGCCGCGGGCATTGAGCGTTTCATAGGCACGGATCACTTCCGGCATTTCGGCGCGACACGGCTGACACCATGAGCCCCAAAAATTGATCCAGACGGGGGTTCCGCGAAGTGCTGACAGAGGAATTGGTTGTCCCTCGGAGGAAATGACGATGAGTTCGGGCGCCGTATCCCCGACTTTTGGAATGAGCTGCGCGTTGACGCCTCCGGAACCCACCAGATCGAGCCCGGCTCGTTCGCTGACGATATAGGCGGTACCAAGGATGGCGATCAGGACGATCGCTACAAGTCCAAGGCGCGTCATCTTGTCCCGGGTGGATTCAGGTTGTGACTGGTTCAGGTTTTCTGGATCGGTCATGGCACCATCGAGTTCAGGAACAGACTAGACGCCACCATAGGCGTGCAAACCGCCGAAAAAGTAGTTTCCGTAATAGGTGAAGATCGTGGCGGCGAACCCGAACAGAAGAATGTAGGCACTGCCGCGCCCTCGCCAACCGCGAAGAGTTCTGGTGTGAAGGTACACGGCGTAGACGAGCCAGGTGAAGAGGGCTGCGGTCTCCTTGGGATCCCACGACCAGTAGACGCCCCAGGCATCGTGTGCCCAGACGGAACCGAGAATCAGGACAAGACTCAACAGTGGAAAGCCGATGGTAACTGCGCGGAATCCGATGTCATCGAGCATGTCGGGACTGGGCAGCCATGAGATCGAGCGATTGCGCGCGATCAGATAGAGGACTGCAGCAGCGAAGGAAACGGAGAACGTGGCATAGGCGAGGATGGCGCTGGAGACATGGGCCGTCATGATCGGTCGCGCCTGTAACGCGGGAATTAGCGGATCGACTTCTCGCATGCTGGCTGGCAACATCCACATGTAGACAGTCATCGCAAAGGCGATGGACATGACGATCGCGCCGAGATGACGGGTTTTATAGAAGCGCTCGAAGATGACATAGAGCAGGGCGAGGGCAAAGGTGAAGGTGAGGGAAAACTCGTACATGTTCGAAAGTGGCACACGGTCGGCGGCCAATGAGCGGGTGAGTACGGCGAAAAACGCCATGACCATGCCGAACCAGGCGAGCAGGGTTCCGAAGCGTCCCGCGGATTCAGATCCGGGAGAGAACTGGGCACGGCTGCTGGAAACAGTCGTACCGGTCGAGGTCTGCATCGTGGCGTGCTGAAGGCGAACTCGTCCGACGGTGAACAGGATGTAGGAGATTGCCGAGGCACCAAGCGATAGCGATCCTGCAGCAAAGCAGTAGAACGAAAGTTTGACGAGTCCTTCCATGGAGTTGCTCCCTGGGTGGTGTGAACTGGCGTCCTGAAACCTGGGACACATATCGAGGCTAAGTGTAAACGTTTCAGGAGGTGGTTACGGGACGTGGTGCAGTATCTTCCCAGTCGTCGAAACCTTCTGGCTGCTGCACTTTTGCCCGGGTTCCGAGGAGTGATTCGGCATCGGAAACCATGCGTAAAAATTCGCGTCTTCCTGACCAGTCGCGCCGTGCCATTGGAGCAAAATGGGCAACTGTGCCGGTTGGGGTTCGACTGAGCAAACCGCGAATTCGGCGCTGCGGGAAGTAGAAGACAACCGCAAGGCCGCCAACCATCAACACCGAGGCGATGAAGAAGATCGGGATTCCCGGGTTGTTGGCGACCTGAAGTACGCTGGCACGGG
>JBBJOX010000012.1:10597-16329 GCA_037724245.1 Thermomicrobiales bacterium
TAGGGGAGGAGTCGGGATTCAGCGGTTGAACCTGAACCCAGAGCTGGCCGCTGGTGAGTCTCAGGGTGTCGAGTTCGGGCTGATTGGCGGCGTCGATATCAGGGCCGACAACGGTGACGCGGATACCAGCTGCAGGAATGTCGACAAACCCGGCAGGAGCATCTTCGTTGCCTGAAAAAAAGAAGATGCCTGTTTCGACAGGTCCGCTGAATACCTGGGTACCATATGCATCGTGGATCGAGATTTGCACGGAGTAGATGAGACTTGACTGATAGATCGTGGCGGTTCCGTAGCTCAGTGGATCGTTCGGACTGACGATTCCGGTTTTGACCGGGTTGCCATCTTCGTAGACAGTGATTTCGCTTTTGTAGTCTGCAGCGATGCCGCCTGGATTGTAGGTATCGGTGAAGCTTCGGAGTTCGACGCTAAGTCCGGTATTGTGGCCCACATCCCGCGTTTGGCCCTCGGTAACGATGAATTCAGGATCGCGAAATCCGAAGTAGGAGGCGACCATTCCTCCGATCAGGAGCAGAATCAGCGCCAGGTGAAATGGAAATGTTGCCAGTTTGGCGTACCGATTCTTGTCTGCATAAAAATGGATATCGCCTCCGACTTTTCGGGTGATGGTCCGATACCGGTGCTTTGCCAGGGCGGAAGTCAGTTCTGCCGTAGCTTCATCTTCCGATTTCCCGATCGGGAATTCAGCTGATGTATCGGCGCTTCGCAGGAAGCCACGCGTTGTGGTGATCGTCGGATTGGAAATGGACTGCCAGATTCCGGGCGCGCGGTTCAGGGTGCAGACGGCAATGGCGACTGAAATCAGGGCCAATGTACCGGCGAATACCGTGGATCGATAGACATCCCAGCCGTACCACAGATCGACGAAACCCTGGGTAACCGGGATGGCGTTCGCCAACCACTGCGGTGCTTCGCTTCCGCGCAGTGTTCCGATCAGTACGAGGAGGGCGAGGAAGGCGATTTCGATGACGGCCCAGCGCACAGAACAGAAAAAGCGCCAAACACGATCGGTTGCGATTTCGATTGGAGATTTCGAGGATGGAGTACTAACGATAGTTGCCATTAGAGCATTGGCTCCCAGGGTGTCCACGGGGCAACGCGGATGATTTCGGTAAAGAGACGCTCGTAGATTCCGAGCATCATGATGATGCCAACAGCCAGCATGATTGCACCACTGACCGTGGTGACGGCACGCAAGCGTCCGTTCAACCGGCGAAGTACGCCCGGCGCCGAGCCGAAGGCGAGGGCAACGATAATGAATGGAATACCAAGTCCGAGTGAGTAGACGACGAGCAGGAGCGTGGCGCGTTCGACGCTGCCTTGCCCCGCTGCAAGTGTCAGGATAGCGCCAAGGATCGGACCAACACAGGGCGACCAGCCGGCGCCAAAGGTGACACCGACGAGAAACGACGATCCGAGTTCCCCGGGACGAGTCGTTTTGAGGTCAATGGCGCGGGTTCGTTCGAGGAAAGGCAGACGAATGATGCCGATCTGGTGCAGGCCAAGCAGAACCACCAGCGCACCACCACTGCGCGTCAGCAGGTACCGATTCGAATTGAAGGCGTCCAGTCCGCCGGCGAATGCACCGGCCGCGCCGAGCGCAGCTCCCAAGGCGACGAACACGACCGAAAATCCGAGGACATAGGCCAGCGCGTTGGCGAGCATGGTGCGGCGGGAAGACGTCTCAGAATCACCGATGGCAACTCCGGTGATGTGCGCCAGATAGATGGGAACCAGAGGCAGCACACATGGCGACGCAATCGAGAAGATGCCGGCGACGAATGCCGCCAGAAATGAGACGTTGGTCGTCATTTCGTCATCTCGATCACCTTCTGGAATACCCTTTGATCCGGTCGATGCGGCGTATGGAACCACCTGCCATACTCTAGGTAATCATCGTCTATTTCTGATTGTTTCTCACCCACGGTCGGGAATCAGGTACGTATGTCGACACCGCTGCGAGAACGACTCTACCAAACTGAAGCTATTGTGCTAAGCCGTCGTGACCTGGGTGAGGCTGATCGTATTCTGACCCTGTTCACGCCCAACTACGGCAAGTTGAGCGTGATTGCAAAAGGATCGAGGCGGGCCAAAAGCAGATCTGGGCCGCATCTCGATGTGCTGAGCCGCTCGACGATCGATCTGGCCAAAGGTCGGGATCTCGACGTTGTGACTGGTGCCCAAAACATCGATATTCATGCTCACCTGCGCGATGACCTCGACGCGTTCTGTGCGGCGAGCTATCTGGCGGAACTGGTTCGGCACCTGATGCAGGAACATCAGGAGCAGCCAGCCGTTTACGATCTGTTGAAGCGATCGCTCGCAGTGGTCAATGAAGGTGTCGATCCCTGGCTGGTGATGCGCTATTTCGAGTTTGGACTGTTGTCCTTACTTGGATACAAACCGGAGTTGTATCAATGCGTCAGTTGTGGCGAACAGATATCAGCCGAGATTCACGCGTGGTCTCCGACCCTCGGCGGTGTAGTTTGCAACCAGTGCATCGGGATCGATCCGGCGGCGAAGCCGATTTCGATCAATGCGCAGAAGTACTTGCGGACGATGGAACGCGCGGGCCTCGGCTCACTGGCAAGGCTACATCTCAGCGAGGCGGAAGCACTCGAGGTGGAGCGAACGCTGGGTGACTCGGTGAGGCACGTTTCAGAACGTGATTTTGGAAGTCTGCGAGTGATGTCGTCGCTGCGACGTGGGGTTCAATTCTGAGATTTGTCGAGCAGGTCTGGCCGCCACGATTCGGTGCGCATCCTCGCTTGTTCCTGACGCCAGCGGGCGATGTCTCCGTGGTGCCCGCTCAGTAGAATGTCGGGCACAGCGTGGCCTCGAAACTCGCGGGGTCGTGTGTACTGGGGATACTCGACCAGCCCGTCGCCGACGATGCTATGGGATTCGTCGGCAATGCTGGCGTTGTCGATCACACCAGGGACGAGTCGAACGATCGCATCGGCAATGACCATCGCCGGAAGTTCACCACCAGTCAGGACGAAATCGCCAATGGAAACCTGCCGGGCGTTTAGGATGTCGGCGACGCGTTCGTCGATTCCCTCGTAGTGACCACAGATGATGGCGACTCTGCGGGAGTTTGCGAGCTGATGTGCTGCCGTTTGATCGAACACGTGCCCTCCTGCGGCCATGATCAAAATATCGGTATCGGGCAGATCTATTCCGAGGACGGACTCGACTGCTGCAACGATGGGATCGACCTTGAGGACCATGCCGGCTCCGCCGCCATACGGTGTATCGTCGGCGGTGTGATGCCGATCGGTTGTCCAGGCCCGGATATCGTGAACAGTGATCACCGCGAGGTTTCTGGCGGTGGCGCGCTTGAGAATGCTTTCGGAAAACGGGCCACTGAACATGTCTGGGAAGAGAGAGAATATATCAATTTGAAGTGGTAAGTCGCTCATATCAGAGACCGCATGTAATCGTGAATTACTGGACCAGCATTCTCGAGTGAAGCAAAGGCGAGATCGGGAACGGCGGTGCTCTGGTAACGCTGGTCGCTGGTGAGCCAACCGGTGCGCATGCCAGCTCGGGATGCTGTTTCGACATCCCACTTTATCGAATCGCCCAAATGGAATGATTGGGACGCTGTCGCATCCGCGAGTCCCAGCGCCTGATGGTAAATGTCCGGACTCGATTTGTAGACACCCGCCTTGACTGATGTCAGAACGAAATCGAAACGATCGAGAATCCCGAAATGTTCGAGCGACCATTCGACGAAGCCATGATGCGCTGCGCTGGAGATAACGCCGAGTTGATATCCGAGCTGTTTCAGATCGATGACGGTTGCAACTGCACCTGGCTTGGCGCTCAGATCGTGCATGGAATTCCACATCAGATCGTCAACGGTGGTTTCGATCTGTTCAGGTGAAGCGTCGATCGCCTGGGACCGGAACACCGAGATCACGGCTTCGGCCGCGCTGATCTCGATTCCCGATTGCATGACGCGCGCGCGAATATCCCTGTATGCAGCATTGAGTGCCTCACCATCGGCCTCGAGGCCCAATGCAGATGCAACGCTGGAAGCGATCGTGAAGACTTCGAGATCGAACCAGCTATCGCAGGAAGCAAGCGTATTGTGGAAGTCGAAGGTTATCAGTTGCATGGATTAACCAACGAGCGTTGGATTGACGTGCTGGAACTGGGCCGTCGCGAGTTCGGGTTGGGTACGGGGAGTGAACGACATGACGTGTTCGAAGGCAGTGACGATTCTCGGATCGAATTGGGATCCTGAATTACGACGTACTTCCTCGATGGCCGCCTCGGCGGACATCGCCCGGCGATAGGGGCGATCCGATGTCATGGCATCGAAGGCATCGGCGACGCCAATGATGCGTGACCCAACCGGAATATCCTCGCCGGAAAGTCCATCAGGATATCCAGCGCCATCCCAGCGCTCGTGATGATGGCGAATGATCGCGGCGCAGAGCCGGTAGTCAGTGATTCGCGAGACTATTTCAGCTCCGACAACCGTGTGCATCTGGAGGTCGAGCCGTTCTTCAGTGGTTAGTGGTCCTGGTTTGAGCAGGGTCGAATCCTTGATTCCCACTTTACCGACGTCGTGAACCCGGGCTGCGGCAATGATGGTTTGACTGAGATGGTCGGGGATATCGGAAAGTTCGGCGAGCATCGCACGGGTGTATCCGGCGACGCGGGTCGAATGGTTGGCGGTGTACCGATCACGCCGTTCGATCGCATCGGCGAGGCTTTCGATCGTATCGCGGATGTTTCCCTGAGCGCGCTGGAGGGTGCGGTAGGCGAGTTGGGGGGCGAGAAGTGGCAGGAGCAGGAGCACGACGGCAATCGCATTCTCTTCGGCGAGGACCACGGTCAGTCCTCCGAGCGTAGGTACCGAAATCCACTCGACGATGCTGGCAAGGAAGTTGGAGCGCCAGAGTGATAGTGGAGTCGATCCGATCGCAGGCGCAACGATGAAGGCCATGCACCAGGAGCCGATCTGTGAAAAGACCAGGCCGGCAGCGAGCGCCGAAGCGAGATTGAACGGTGTGCCTATGGGGGATGCCGAGAGATCGGCAAAGCTCGTGTAGGTGAGGCCAGCCAGACTCGTGGCGAGAAGATACGTGAACACGTTGGCTGAGGATTTGATCAGACTGCGACGGTGTTGGACTTCATCGATAACGAGGCCGGTCAGGACAATGAGACAGCCTTCGACGACACCAAAATGAATGGGTGCAGCAACCATGATTGGGGCGCTTACGGAAAAGGTGAAGGTTCCGGCGCCGACCGGCAGGGAAATATCGAGATGCTCGATAACGACGAGGAGGAGAAGCAAGGCAAGTGCAACGGAGATGCTGGAGAGGTTCGTCCGGAACAGCGATTCAGCGGAAACAGTCGCACCGAATACGATCGCGACGCAGGCGCCGAATGCGACCAGTGCAACGCGGGCGCGGACCGGAATCACTCGTGGGGAAGCCTTTACTGACGGACCCTGAGCGCACGGTGGCGACCGCAGCAGTGGGGAGCGAAGCATCCTAACCTGAACTCAGGTTTGATGTGTGCATTATATGGAGCCAGAGGCGACTCTGCACCTTCGAATCATACCATTTGTAGCTTAAAAACCAGAGAACTGATAACGGGCAGATCATGTCTCAACGAGATGATGATAGCTCCTTCCATCAGTGGTTCAGGCTAGGCCCATTTAATAGCGGTCATCGATTCTTCCTCTTCATTATTGA
>JBBJOX010000012.1:16429-19786 GCA_037724245.1 Thermomicrobiales bacterium
GGTTCAGGCTAGGCCCATTTAATAGCGGTCATCGATTCTTCCTCTTCATTATTGAACCAGAGAAACGTCTGAACTGGTTCTGGCTTTAGGCCCACTTGATGGCGGTCATTGCAGTTCCTTCCGGCTGGTGATGGCGAAGGATCGGGATGTGATGTTTGGGACTAGGCCCACTTGATGGCGGTCATTGTGGTTCCTTCCTGGTTGTTGCTGGCGAAGGCTTGGGTGGTGATGTTTGGGACTAGGCCCACTTGATGGCGGTCATTGCAGTTCCTTCCTGGGCGCTACAGATGTGCAAGCACTCCGTGGATTCCTGTCTCCAGTGTGACGGACAGGTGCGCTAACGGGCATGGTGCATAGGTCATGCCACGTTTGTCTATCTGCATGAAGTGCCTTTTGTGAACTTGTGTAACGCGTTCACTCGTGACTCCATCATTATGACTTAATAGGGTCAATTTTGTAACCCTTTTGGATCAGGACTTTCAGTATTAATGTAGGAATATAGTCATGACGTAAAAGTACTATACATAAACTCTTTCGAGTGCATTCTGGTTTGATTCAGAATGGTGCGTCCGCGATGATGAACGGGAATTTTTGGACCAATTGACAGTGCGCGAGCTTTGCAATCGAATCGATAGAGTGCAGTGCCGTATGATGTCGCGGTGGACGTTTCGATCATCAGCAACCGCCCCGACGATGGAGATGACGCTGAGTGTTGGTTGATCTGGCAATCGCCAAGAGCGAGAAATACGCAAGCAGGGAAAGTGGCGACACTGTCGAACTGGTGGAACGCCCGAGCGGCGGGTTTTCTGTTGTGATGATCGATGGACAAGGGAGTGGTCGCGCCGCCAAGACGCTGAGTCTGCTTCTATCAAGCAAGGCTGTGGCGCTGCTCAAGGAGGGTGTGCGGGATGGTGTGGTTGCCCGGGCCACCCACGACTACCTGTTCGCATTCCGGCACGGCCAGGTGTCGGCGACGCTGGACATGCTATCGGTCGATCTCAAGACTCGATCGATCGTGGTGACGCGGAACGCGCAAGCGCCGATGCTGATGCGCGACGCTGCCGGGTGTCAGGTAGTGCCCATCGATTCGGCACCAATTGGTCTCTACCAGTGGACGAAACCGACAGTACGTGAGTTTCCGATCGAGCGTGGACTCAAGATTCTGCTCTTTACGGATGGTGTGCCGCATTCCGGATTGCGGCGCGGAGCGTTGCCGATCGACTTTCAGCAGTTTGCCGAGAAGGTTTTCGAGAATGACGCTCCGGCACAGGAGATTGCCGATCGCACACTGGAGTTTGCCGTCGAGCGAGATTCCGGCCGCCCGAGCGATGACATTGCCGTGGTATCACTGGTGATCCGAGAATCGTCCGAGCCGGCGTTGATCCGACGGATGCAGGCGCAAATTCCGCTGGGTTAATGGCGGCAACTCTGGAGTGTCGATGGATGATCCGACGATCGAACCTGGGGAGCCACGAGATCGCGAACTGAGTATCGTGATTGTTGGTCCTTGCGCTTCCGGAAAGTCGACATTGGCTGTCAACCTCCGCGAGATTGGCATCAATGCCAGAGTGAGCGGTCAGGAACACAGTGAGATCAGCTCGCTCTGGCGCAGGCAAGATCCTGATATGGTGATTGGGCTGCACATAGATCTGGAGACGCTCAGGCAGCGCCGGGGTTCGAGTTGGTCGGAGTGGCTGTTCGAATCGCAACTGCGACGATTGCACGACGCCTATGCCGCGGCCGGGTTGCATATCGATACGGTGATGCTGAGTGAATCCGAGGCATTGCAGGCGGTGCTGCGTCATCTGGAGTCGAAGGGGCCATAGTCATCCATCAGGATCCGAGTTGGAGTTGTCGGCGGCAGGTTGTGCAACAGGTCCAGCAGAGACAAGCTTTGCGCTTACCGTCCAGACAGACGATTCCGCCCTCGTCTGCAGGGCTCGACCCCTGTGTTCGACCGATGTTAGGTGCCTACCCACTCCGGCAGAATCAAGTTCTGCGCCCAACGTTGATTTGGCAACTTCTGGCTTTGCTGGTGGGGTTGTATCCAGCGAGTCATCCGGGTTCTCGTGACCACTGACATCGGCAGAGACAAGCTCTGCACCTACCTGGTTAGGGGTTTGGGTATCGCCTGGTGTCAGTTGGCGGCGAAGCGGTTTCCGGGGTGGTTGATCGCCAGGCCCGCGGCACCGGCCTTGAAGAGCAAGGCAACTTCGCGCTTGATCAGCCCGAGGATGAGTTCCAGCCGCGATTCCGTAGTATCGATTTCGAGGATGCGCTGACGTTCCCAGGTATGGAGTGGAAGTCGCGTTGTCAGATCGTAGGCGGCCTCGATCGGGTCGTCGCTGATCCGGACTCCGTCAAACTCCCGGCCGGTGATGCGCGTGACTCCTTCAACGTAGCGAGCGAAGCGGCGAGTCGATTCCTCCAGCAGCTCCTCAACCCGTGCCGGATTGCCGATTTCGTCCTCAAGCCAGGTGATGTCGGCCAAACAGTATCCGGCCGCCCAGTTCTCCGCGTGGACCCGGAACCGCCTGGTGCCAGTGATCACGATGTCGGATCGACCGTCGGGCATGGAACGGCGAGTGACGAGGCGGGCGGCAGTTCCTACCGGGTACATGCCGAGGGGGGCGACATTGGCATTGGTCGATTTGACGAGGATAACGCCGAAGACAGTCTCTTCACCAGCTCGAATGCGAAGGAGCCGTCGGTAGCGTTCCTCGAAGATGTGGAGTGGCAGGGGCATACCGGGATAGAGCACGGTGTTCAGTGGGAATAGGGGTAGCTGTTCTGCCATACAATTCGTACCTGACAAGCGGGAAATGGAACGGGTCTCGTTCTCATTCAATTGTACGTCGCTCCGGTAGAAGGTCGAGACGATGCGGCTCACACGTCGTGAATTTGTGGCTCTGTCGGCAGCCGGAACGGCGCTGAGATCTGGCACCTCACTGGCTCAGTCAGGCGCTGCGGATCAGCGGCTCCGGTTTGCCGGTCCGATTTCTGGTCTAGGAACGCTCGATCCGGCCCTGACGCGCGATCTGCAGGCGATGTTCATCGTTCGCCAGATATTTCGAGGATTGCTTCAGTTTGGTACCGATCTGCTGCCGGTGAGTGATTTGGCTGAGTTGATCGATCAGGCAGAATCGCTGGATTCGTTCACGTTTCGCCTGATTGAAGGCGCGCGTTTTGGCGATGGCCGAACCATAACGTCGGAAGACGTGCGTGCTTCGTTTGTGCGCGCGCTGACACCGGCGATCGGTGATGGCTCGGTTGGGGCGTTGGCTGCAGTCACCTATTTCAGGGACGTGATGGGCGCCGAAGCATTGCTCGCGGGCGAATCTGGAGCACTTCCCGGAG
>JBBJOX010000013.1:0-18408 GCA_037724245.1 Thermomicrobiales bacterium
CCGATCTGCAGGGACTCACGGTTGGCGTGACCGGATTACCGAGCGACGATGCGTTTCTTGGCTCGATTCTGCTGTCGGATGGCCTGACCATCGATGATGTTGTGGTCGTGAATGTGGGCTACGATCTGCTGCCGGCGGTGTTGTCTGGCCGGGCCGACGCCGTGCTCGGCGCGTACTGGACGCACGAAACGATTCTCGCGGAGCAGCAGGGGACACCGGTGCGCTACCTGCGCGTGGAGGAGTGGGGTGTTCCCGATTTCTACGAACTGGTGCTGGTAGCAGGGGATGCCGTGATTGCCGACTCCCCGGACGTGGTCCGCGGTTTGTTGGCTGCCTTGCAGCGTGGCTACACCGACGCCGCGACGAATCCGGCACCGGCCCTCGATCTCCTGTATGCCCAGAATCCCGATCTCGATCCCGTTGTGGAAACCGAAGGTCTTGCGTTGCTGGCTCCACTCTGGACCGATTCCGGCGCTGTTGCGTTCGGTGATCAGCGGCCGGAACGTTGGGACGCGTTTGGTCAGTGGATGATCGAACAGGGATTGCTCAGCGGCGATCTCGACATTGCGACTGCCTACGATGCCACGCTGTTACCGGTGTCACCGGAGGCAACGCCCGCGACCTGATCGACCTCTCCCGCATTTCGGGGTGCTGCAGACGTAACCTGCTATAAAATTGATAGTATGGGTACGATTAGCAGCTTGTCGCTGCGAGAGAAAGGATAGATCGATGGTCGAGACGGCCGAAATCGTGCAATTGCTGAAACGGGTGCATCAGACGCGGGAGTTTACGAATGCACCCGTGCCGCCGCAGGCGTTGGCGAATATTCTCGACGTCGCACGCTGGACTGGAAGTGCCAGAAACGTCCAGCCGTGGCATTTCGTGGTGATCGAGGATCGGGGCGAACTGGATGAACTGGCGGCGATCGGGCCATCGGCCGGGTTCTTTGGCAGCGCTCCGCTGGTTGTCGCGATTGTGATCGACCAATCGACCCGCGCGCCAGCCTTCGATGAGGCGCGAGTCGTGGAGCGCATGTTCATTGCGGCGGCGGCGCACGGCCTGAGTGCGGGATTGGGTACGTTCAAACCGGACCACATTGCCTTGGCAAGCGCCCGGCTCCGGGTGCCGGAAGGTTTCGCGTTTCGCGCCGGTGTTGCCATTGGCACAGCAGCACCGAGAATGGCAGCAAACGCTGCAACGACTCCGGCGCGCAAGCCGCTGGAATCGATCGTGCACTACGGAACTTATGGCCAAGCGCAGCGATAGACAGGACATCCGATGACGACATCACCAACCAGACCATCCGAATACGAACTGATCCGCGAGTTGCGCCAGAGTCGTGTGTTCAGCGAGCAACCGATCGATGAGCCTGTGGTTCAGGATTTGCTTGAAATCGCACGCTGGAGTGGCAGTGCCAAGAATACGCAGCCCTGGGATTTTCTGGTCCTGCGCGATCGTGAGCGAATCGCGGCGATTGCGGAACTCGGACAGTTCTCCGGATTCCTCAAGAACGCACCGCTGGTGATCGTGCTGGTATTCAATGGCACCAGTACACGGTCGGAATCGTATGACGAAGGTCGGGTTTCGGAGCGTCTGATGCTCGCCGCCAAAGCTTACGGTCTCGGCTCCGGCACCGGCTGGTGGGGCACGCCGGAAGGTGCGGCCGACAAGGTGAAGGCACTTCTGGGGATTCCTGCCGACAAGGCGGTCATATCGGCAGTCGCAATCGGCCATCCTATGGGAAACCAGCCGCTCGGTCCGAACCCCGGAAGGAAGCCATTGTCAGAAATTTTCCACTATGAGACGTTTGGCAATCGTTCATCCTGACGCGAGAGAGGGACATGTATCCATGGCAGCCGACGCAACAGTACTGGCTCGAGTACGGGATCTTCGTAAGGTTCGTCAGAAGCGATCCTATGATGAGACTCCAATATCGGACGAGGATTTGCACGAACTTCTCGAGGTGGCGCGGTGGAGTGGCAGCGGTTTGAACTCACAGCCGTGGCATTTCATCGTGATTCGGGACAAGGACGTTCTCAGGAAGCTCGGTGCCCTGCGGCCCAATATCGAGTGGATGGGCACTGCTCCATTGGCGATCGCCATCGTCGTCGATCACGATCATGCCGCCTATGATGAAGGCCGGGTCACGGAACGACTCCTGATCGCGGCGAAATTGCTGGGCCTCGGTGCCGGCACAGCGTGGTGGGGCGATGCGGAGAATGTTCGTGTCGCGAAATCGCTGCTCGGCATTCCTGAGAACAAGGTTTTCAATTCGGCGGTCGTCATCGGACATCCGAAGAAGCATGGCGATAATTTGCTTGGACGGACAGCAGTCGGGCGGAAACCCCTCGACGAGCTGGTCAGCTACGATACATACGGTGGCACCGATTAGCCTCGCCGACGCTTGACTGATTGATTTGGGACCCGACTGGTGGATCTTGAAAACCTGCAGCGCATCTTCAGCATCATCGTGCTCGACCTCGTGCTGTCCGGTGATAACGCCGTTGTCATCGGCATGGCAGCGCGCAACCTGGATGAGGTGAATCGCCGGAAAGCGATTCTCTTTGGTGGCATCGGTGCAGTTGGTCTGAGGATCGCGTTTACCGTGCTGGCCGCACTTCTGCTCGACGTCCCGCTGATTCAGGCCGTTGGAGGCGTTCTCCTCATCCTGATCGCGATTCGCCTGATCAGTCCGGAAACGGATCATGGATCCGGGCAGGTTGGCCATGCCCGATCGCTTGGTGCGGCGGTGCGGACGATCATTTTAGCCGATGTCGTGATGAGCCTCGATAACATCCTCGCAGTGGGCGGAACGGCGGAAGGGCATCTCGGACTTCTGCTTTTCGGGCTTGGACTCTCGATCCCCCTGTTGCTGCTTGGCAGCACGTTCATCGCACGGGTGTTGCAGAGCGTCCCCTGGTTGCTGATTGTCGGGGTGCTCATTCTGATCCACGCCGCGGTCAGCATGTTCCTGCACGATGCGATCGTTGAGCGCGTGATTCATATTGAAGCGAGCGAGATTCTGATCATCGCTGTTTCGCCGGTCGTGGCGCTGGCCGTTCTGGGATTCGTCCGCTATACACGCGGATCGATCGCCGGCCTTGGCGCACCAGCCGCCCACTGATTCGACCTTTCTTCAGCAGTTTCCATCTCGATACAGCCCATTCCGGGTGTGTTGTCCTGCCCATTTCATCGCGTAGCGGTAGACCTGTGTGTCTGCCTTAGGGGTGTCGTTAAAACCAGCGGGACGAGGCTGTTGTTCATGGAATGAGAAAGACGATGCCAGCGAGGACAGAGGGATACGAGCGGTCACGGCGGAGAAACTCGGCAACCTGTGGCGAACACCTAGGTTCGCCGCTACGAATGGACACGGAAGAATGGACGGTCCCGGTAGGTTGAGCGTGCTACGGAAGCCGCCAATCGACTCCCCCATGAGAACAGCAACGTCGTGACGGCAGGGGTAGATGTCGCTTCGTCAGCATGACGACGCGGGAGAGTCGTTTGCGCTAGAGCATCTGCCACGACATTGGATCCGAGGCAGGGAACGGTTGTGAATGGTGTATGGCCAGAGTCTTTACATTGTGTCGGTTACCGTGATACCCTTACTAACGATAAGTAAGCAGCAAACGAGCTGTACGCCGATTCAAATGAATCACTCATCACGACGGGGGAACATATCACGATGACAGACACAGCCGTTTCGACAACCTGGGCCATCGATGCCGCGCATTCCAGCCTTGAATTTGCGGTCAAGCACATGGTGTTTGCCACTGCCAAAGGACGATTTGCAGAGTTTTCCGGTACGATCGATTTCGATCCGGCGAACGTTGCCGCGTCAGCGGTCGATGTTGAAATCAAAGTCGCCAGTATTTCGACCAATCAGGCGCAGCGAGACGCACACCTGAACAGCGCAGACTTTTTCGAGACCGACGTGTTTCCGACCGCGACGTTCAAGAGCACTGCCGTCAGCGGATCGCCGGACAAACTCAAGATTGCCGGTGATCTGACAATCAAGGGCGTGACACGAGCGGTCATTCTCGATGGTGAGTTTCTCGGTCAGGGCGTAAACCCGTATGGCGTGACCGTCGCTGGCTTCAGTGCAACGACCAAGGTCAATCGAGCCGAGTTCGGCCTGACCTACAATGCCGCGCTCGAAGCCGGTGGTGTGATGGTTGGCGACGACATCAAGCTTTCGATCGAACTCGAACTGAATCCTGCCCAGTAGCCGATCGGGACCTCGGAGAGATCCGATTTTCCAGGGCAAGCGTTGATTCAAATACAGGAAGCGACCGGGCCCACCGGCACTCCCTGATCCCAAAGTTCCGCAAGGCGGTTCGCCGCTTTGCTTCCCTCATTCCCACGTCAGGCCCGGTCAGCAATGGCCGGGCCTGAACGTTTCCGGAGGGGAAATCCGGGCTGAACTGCGTGGTAGCATAGGGTCGAGCAGGGTGTACGATCACACGATATGCTCAACTGCCACCTATCCGTTCACGTATTTGATGAGGCAGATTGTTGAACAATCGCAAGAGGACCTACAACTCCCCCTACGCCGGACCGCCCGAACGCGCCAAGCCCTGGCCATTCATTGCTGGTACGTTGATCATCGTTTGTTTCCTGGCGGCATCGGGACTGCTCGCCCAGTCCGGGCTCTCCCGGGCCGATGAGGAAGAGCTTTCGCTTCTCAGCCAGAACGGACGAAGCCTGAATTCGTCTCCGGAATCCGCTGAGCCCACGGAAACTCCAGCTCCGACCAACACGCCACCACCAGTTGCAACGGAGGCGGATATCGATGCCCCGAGCAAGACGGTGGCGTCGTGGTTCGGACTCTGGGCGAATGGTGATTTCACCGCTATGTACGGCATGCTCGCGTCGTCGTCGCGGAGCGTCTTTTCACTCGAGGACTTCCAGACCAGATACGCCGATATTCAGCGCGAGGCCGGGATCGAATCTGTATCGGCAACGATGACCGGTGACGTTTCGGCCGAAGGGCGTGTGCCACTCGAGGTCACGATCTCGTCGGCACTGTTCCCGGATCTGGTTCAGCAGAATCAGATGACGATGGTGAACGAGGACGACAAGTGGCTGGTTGTCTGGGCTCCTTCGCTCATTTTCCAGCAACTGGGCGATACCGGATGCATCGACTACCGGGGTGAATTGACGTCGCGTGGGCGGATCCTCGATCGCAATGGCAATGTGATGGCCGAGGATGCCGACGTATCCCGGGTCGGCATTGTGCCGGGCGAACTTGTGAATCCGGATGAGACGTTTCAGGGACTGAGTTCGATTGTCGATATTCCTGCTGCCGATATTGCGGCCAAGCTCGAGCGCGAGGGGATCGATCCGAGCTGGTTCGTGCCAATCAAGGATCTTCCGGGAGAACAATCGGCCGAGGTTCTCAACCAACTGGCCGAACTGCCGGGAGTGGCAGTGCGCCGGGCAACGGCCCGCTTCTATCCGTACGGCGCAGTAGCGGCCCACGTGACCGGCTGGGTCAGCCGCGCAACGGAAGAAGATGTGCTGGGCGATGCCACCGGGCGAACGCAGCCGGATCAGATCATCGGGCAAGCTGGTCTCGAGTACGGTGCCAATGAGCTGCTCTCGGGGAAACCCGGTGGAACCCTGCTGATTGTCGATTGCGGTACCCGAGCCGATCGCGAACTGATCACGGAGAGTGACGGCAGCCCGGCACAGGACATTTACCTGACGATCGACATCGAGCTGCAGAAGCAGGTCGACAAGGATATGGCGGCGCTGCAAGGCAATGAACGCGGAGCTGCGGTGATTCTCGATCCGCAAAGCGGTGCGGTGCTGGCGCTGGTCAGTCATCCGTCGTTCGATCCGAACGATGCATTGACGAACAGTTTCGATGAAGCGGAACGAACGCGCATCGATGATCCGACACTCCGGCCAATGGCCGACCGGGCGACCTTCGAACGATATCCGACGGGTTCGATTTTCAAGGTGATCACGACGGCTGCGGCGATGAAGTATCTCGGGTACACGGGCGATACACCGATTGATTGTCCGGCGTCGTTTTCCATCGGCGATCAAACCTGGGACGATTGGGTGGTCGAAAACGGATTGAGTGCGCAAGGGAATCTGACCCTGCATTCTGGTCTGGTTCAATCCTGCAATACCGTGTTCTATCAGGTCGGTGCCGATCTGGACGACATGGATCCGAACGCGCTGCCCGATATGACGAAGGCGTTTGGTCTCGGAGCAAAAACGGGGATCCCGTATTTCCCTGAAATCGCGGGAACGGTCCCAGATCCGGAATGGAAGCAGGAGAATATCGACGACGGCTGGGCGACCGGTGATGCAATCAACCTCGCGATCGGTCAGGGATATCTCGAGGCGACACCACTGCAGATGGCCAATGTGTATGCGTCAATCGCCAACGGCGGAACCCTGTTGCAGCCATACATCGTCGACAAAACGCAACTTCAGGGAACGGACGAATCGATTCAGGTCGGGGAGCGGATCGTCATACGCGAACTGCCGCTGACCGAAGCACAAATCACCGAGCTGCAATCGGCGCTGCGTGAACAGACGAGCAACGATCGCGGCGTCGGCTCCTCGAAAGTCTTCGGAGACTTCGACTGGGCGATTTCCGGCAAGACCGGAACAGCGCAGAATGGCGCCGAGGATGGCAAGCCTCATTCCTGGTTTGCCGCGTTCGGTCCAGGTGAAAAAGGCGACGAACCGACGATTGCGTCCTGCGTGCTGGTTGAGCAAACCGGTGAAGGTGTGGCCTACGCGGCGCCGGTGACACGGAACATTTACGAGTGGTACATCGATTCCGACCTGGCAGATGAATCAGCTGAGGGTGTAGAAGCAACTCCACCCGCGGATACAGAAGAAACCCCGCCCGCAGATTGACGGGATTCTTATTGCCTTTTGCCATCTGCTCGTGTGCATAATGGTGTGCCTGCCTTGTGGTGCGCACCGAGATCCATCGCAATCCGCGTACTCGCTGTCCGGAATGCCATCTCGAACTTGACCAGATGTGTCGCCATTCCTGGCGATGTTCCGCGTCTCGACGGTGAAGTCCTCCTTCACTCCGCTCGATACGAGGATGGAGAGGGTGATCTGCATGATGATGCTGTTCAGCCACGCGATGTTGGCGGCACCAGACCGCCTCGGTAGCTAAACCGCGAATCTGGCAATGTGTATCCAGGATTTCCCCGTTCGCCATTGCGCGAATGGGATCTTTTGATCACACCCTGCCGAATCTCCCGGTTCACCTTCCCTGACCTCGACTCCCAACCAGAAGCCAATCCTGAATACGTGAGATACCGACCGCATGTTTGCGTCGGTGCTCGATGATTCCTGCCGGATCTGGCGAACTGCCAACATTGAAAGCGACGACTATTCATGTCTGCAACTACTGAAACCACGAAGCCAGCACCTGTGCCCGGAACAGGGCATCAGGGCCAAACATTCCTCGTCGGCGACCTTGTCTACATTCGCGCCGTCGAAACCTCGGACGCCGAATACGCCATGTGGTGGCGCGACTCGCCGTTTCCACTTTCACCGGCTCGCGTCGAGACACTGATCAAGGAAGAGATGCCCAAGGAGCGCCGCGCAGCACTGATGGTGGTGCGCAAGTCGGACGATGTGCCGGTCGGTGCGCTCTGGGTGACGTATCACTCGATCGCGGTGCAGATCGATCCGCGATTCGGTGGGGTGTATGGCGATCTGGCCACACCATGGCTCTGCGAAGCGCTGACGATGGTGGTGCCGTGGCTGGTCGATGAACAGCACCGACCAGTGGTGCATGTCCGGTTGGCCGGCCATCAGACCGAGGCGATTGCCGCAATCGAGGCGATCGGTGGACGCGAGACGGCGCGGTTCCGCACCACGTATTTCCTGAACCGCGAGCGCCAGGATCAGGTGATTGTAGAGTACCGCAACGCACAATGGGGCGATCGCATTGGCGATCCCAACCAGGTCGAACTGACCCGCACCGGAACGGGAGTGGCACGTCCTGTCCCGGCCAGAGTCGTGCTCGAGGGCGATCCTCCACTGAACGCGGTTCTCGTTGGGCAGCGGGTGTACCTGCGACCAGTCGAGGAAAAGGATGGCGAGGCGATGACGAAGCTGCAACGCCTGGAAACGGAAACGTTCCACGATCTTGGTCGCCGCATGTCCAGCGCAATCGGCCTGACGAAGTGGCACGATGGATTGCAGAAAAAGGATCCGCCCGCCTGGGTGCGGTTCGCCGTCTGTCTGCGCGAGAACGATGAGTTGATCGGTGCCGTGGGGATCGATGGCATCGACCGCATCCATGGCTTCGCCGAAAGCGAAAGTGAATTACTGAATCCGGCCTACCGGGGTCAGGGCTACGGTTCCGAGGCCAAGCACCTGCTGTTCGAGTACGCCTTCAACCATCTTGGGCTGCACTCGCTCCAGTCATTTGTCCTCTGGGATAACACCCGTTCCGCCGCGGCTCTGCGCAAACAGGGATATCGCGATGCCGGTCGGTTGAACTGGACGTACGTGAAATCCGGAAAATACGGAGACATCTGTGTCTTCGATCTGCTTGCCGAAGAATGGCGCAGCCTCCCCCGGGAATAATCCGGCGAACGAGAAAGGATGCCCGCGGTGGCGACCGAAGTGCCAGCATTGCCTGCCCAAACATTTCTGACGGGAACTCACGTCTATCTCCGGCCGATCGAGAAATCCGATGCCGAACGATCCGTTGCGTTCCGCAATACACCATATCCGATGTCCCCGGAACGGACCGAGGAATGGATGACCGACGATCTGGACGAATCGTCGAAGAGTTTCGTCTATGCAATCGTGCGACGCACAGACGATGGTCTGGTCGGGTCCGTTGCATTTGAACGAGAACACTATCTGACCTTCGAGATCACGGGTTGGGTCGCACCGGTGTTCGGAGCAGCCGGCCAACGCTGGAAGGCAGAGGCCCTGACGATTGCCAGTGACTGGCTCTCCGAGGAACTCGAGAGTCCTTCGGTTTCGACCAATCTGAGCGAGGCGGACACGATTGTGACCGAGGACCTGCTCGGCAATGGATTTGTGATCACCAGTCGCTTGCGCGAAAAGCGCATAAACGACGGGGTGCGGACGGGAGAGTTGACGCTGACGCGATTCAACCGGGCCTGGCTGGAGACAGTTGGTGACCCGATGGTGATCGAATTGGCGAAAACAGGATCGGGCCTGGCGCGACCGGTTTCAGTTCGGATTCGATCCCGAACGTCGGCGCCGAAAAACGCGGTGATGGTCGGCGAGCGAGTGTATCTGCGACCGGGAACGGAAGCGGATCTGGAGGAAGACGTTCTCTGGCAACGCCGGGAGAGCGAAACGTTCCATACACTTGGTCGGCGATTGCCGTCGCTTGCAGAATTCGTACTGGATGTCGCCAGCGACGAAGAGGAAGATCCGCTGCGGTATGTCTTCTTTTCTGTGTGCGATATCAAAACCGGCACCTTCATTGGAGAAGTCGGGCTCAATCCGGTGGATTATCTGACCCGAACTGCCGAAACCGCCAGCTGGTTCCATCGTCCCGAGTTCCGTGGCTAGGGGTATGGCAGCGAAGCCAAGCACCTGCTTCTGGAATACGCCTTCGATGTCCTCGGATTGCACATGGTCGAATCGTGTATTCGTTTCGAGAACACGCGGTCCGGTGCAGCGTTGCGAAAACAGGGGTACCGCGATGCGGGCCGAAAGTGCTGGGTATCGAACCGAAACGGCACATTCACGAACTTTGCGACATTCGATTTGCTGGCCGATGAATGGCGGGCACTCTCACGAACGTCCTCGTAATATCGGAAAGGGGTTCGGCCATGCCCGAATCGCCAGAAAAGACCGCACCCGAAACGTCGAAGCCGGAACCCGGCACCGGGCACGTGGGGCAAACGTTTCTCGTTGGTCCCGAGGTGTATCTGCGAGCGATCGAGAAAGACGATGCCGCTCGCAGTGTCGCCCTCCGGCAGACGCACTACCCGGTTTCACCGCAGCGAACGGAAGCCTGGATCAAGGAAGATGTTGGCGATGCCGGGTTCAACAAGCCTGACCACTTTGCGATTGTGCGAAAGCAGGACGATATCGTCATCGGTTCCGCAATCGCGACAAAAGATGGCGGCGTTGCCATTGGATTGACGATACGGGTCGATCCGCTCCTCGGGGAGACTGGTCAGAAGCAGCGATTCGAGGCACTCGAACTCCTTCGTCACTATTTTCTCGATGAATGTCACGTGCCGACCATGATCCTGACGCTACCGGTCACGGACAAGGTGATGATCGACGCGATGGCGGCAGCGGGTTGGGTGGAGACGGCACGTCATCGGGAGATGCTTCTCGTCGATGGTGTTCATGTCGACCGGCTGATGTTGGCGGCATTCAATGCGGACTGGCTGGAGCGACTCGGGAATCCGATGAATATCCCGCTGGAGCGTACCGGAACCGGGCTACCGCGCCCGGTTCCACCGAAGGAAACGCCTGTCACCAACTCGCCGAAGAATGCGCTGCTGGTTGGCAAGCGGGTGTACCTGCGGGCGCTGACGCGGGACGACGCGATCGAGGAAGTTGCTTGCGCGCGTCGCGAGACCGAGACCTTCTTCGACATCGGCCGGCATCTCCCGAGTCTGACCGGTCTTTCGCACTGGCTGGATGGCCTAGAGAAAAAGGATCCGCCCGAGTTCATGATGATCGGGGTGTATCTGCGCGAGAACGATCTTTGCATCGGCGATGTGATGCTGATCAATCCGGATCTGGTGCATCGCACGGCCGAAACCGGAAGCTGGTTCTTTCGGCAGGAATACCGTGGCAGCGGGTATGGCTCGGAAGCCAAGCAATTGCTGCTCGAGTACGCTTTCGACATTCTGGGGTTGCACATGGTCGAATCCTGGGTGCTCTTCCCGAACACGCGATCGGCCGCGGCACTGCGCAAGCAGGGGTATCGTGAGGCTGGTCGGATGTGCTGGGCCTATCCGTTCGAAGGCGGCCTGAACAACGGCATTCTCTTCGATCTGTTGGCTGAGGAATGGCGAGCGATGCCGCGTCAGGAATGGACCTGAGCATCCGTAGAACGCAGGCGCAAACGTGCATCTACCAGGATCGCTGACCGTGGTTTGCGGTCCTGTTGCTTCGGTCAGGCACAAGGCCAGACCCTTCAGTCGCAGGCGAAATCCCACCTCAAAACGGTAGGCGCAGACCTTGTGTCTGCCAGAATCGGTGGACGTCAAGTTCGGGTCAGAGACAACCTCGGGCCCTACTTTCGGAATGACAGTTGCAACGGATGGCACCACTCGAGTGGTGCCATCCGTACGAATATTGGTCAGATCCGGCGCTGGAACTGATTGCCTCGTTTCGGAACCGGTGGATCTCCGCGATCGAGGTGATACGGCACGCTGATGACCACGGTTCCCGGTCGGAAGAGGAGTGCTGCCTTGATCCGCAGGGCCGTCTGGTTGTGCAGAATCTGCTCCCACCAGTGGCGCGGTACATATTCCGGCAAGACAACGGTCAGGGTCGAATCCGGCACCTGGTTCTGAATTTCATCGAGATACGAAAGCAATGGACCAACCAGTGACCGGAATGGCGACTCGATGATGACGAGTGGAACGTCGGTGTTGACCGAGTTCCAGTTGTTGCGCATGTCGGTTATCGCATCCTCGTCGTCACTGATATGAACCGCGCTGACATTGCTGGAAATCGATCGGGCGTAGGCGAGCGTTTGCTGGGCAACCCGGTTCATCTTCGAAATCGGAACCACCACGAGCAGGGTGATGTCTTCACTCCGGGTTGGCGTCAGCGCCAGAAGTTCGCTGTCTGCCTGGTTGTAGTGGCGGTGGATCGCCCGGAAGAGCAGGATCATCAGCGGAATGATCACGATCACGATCCAGGCACCGTGGGTGAATTTGGTGATCGTCACGACGACGGCAACCATCGCGGTTGCGGCAGCACCGAGCGAGTTGATGATCCGGCCCTGCTTCCACCCTTCCTCTTTCCGCTTCTGCCAGCGAACGACCATGCCGAGTTGGGAAATCGTGAAGCTGGTAAAGACGCCAAGGGCATACAGCGGAATCAAGCGCTCGGTTTCACCACCAAAGATTGCCAGCACCACGATCGACATAATGCCAAGGGTGACAATACCGGCGGTGTAAGCGAGGCGGTCGCCACGGAAGGTGAACTGACTCGGCAGGTATTTGTCTCGCGCCATGAAGAAGGCGAGTCGCGGGAAGTCGGAATACGCCGTATTCGCGGCCAGCACCAGAATCGCCATCGTCGCCAGCTGCATGTAGTAGTAGGCGGCGTTGGTTCCGCCGAAGACCGAGCGCGCGATCTGGGAGATGACGGTTTCGTATCCGCCTTCTTCCAGGGAGAGCGGTACGGCCCCGAACTGGTGGGCAAGGAAGGTAATTCCGGAGAACATGACGGCCAGAATGCCGATCATCCAGGTCAATGTGGTTCGCGCATTGACCCACTCCGGCTTCTTGAACGCTGGAACGCCGTCGGAAATCGCTTCCACACCGGTCAGTGCAGTACAGCCTGAGGCGAAGGCACGGAGGATAAGGAAGACACCGACCGAACTCGTGCCGACCACCGCTTCGTGTTGCAGCGGTTGAGCCTCGAAGCCCTGTGTCGCGCTGCGGAAGATGCCAATGATGATCATGGCGCCGATTCCAACCAGAAAGAGATAGGTCGGCACGGCGAAAATAGAGCCTGATTCCCGGATACCGCGCAGATTAAGGACGGTGACCAGAATCACTAGACAAATTCCGGTCAGGACCAGATGATCGTGCAATTCGGGTACGGCCGATACCATGGCCGCAACGGCACTGGATATGCTCACCGCCACGGTCAGGATGTAGTCGACGAGCAAGGCACTGCCGGCGACCAGGGCCGGTGTTTCGCCGAGATTATCCTTGGCGACGATGTACGAACCACCGCCGTTCGGATACGCCTTGATCGTTTGTCGATACGAGATGCCGACGAAGAAGAGCAGCACAATGATGCCGCCGCCAATCGGCATACTGAGCGACAGGGCGCCGACTCCGGCCAGCAGCAGGATACGAAGGATTTCCTCGGTGGCGTAGGCGACCGAGGAAAGCGCATCTGATGAAAGCACGGCCAGTGCCTTGAGCTTGGTCAGTCGTTCGTGGGCAGCGGCGGCCGTCGTGAGTGGCGCACCGATGAGCACGCGTTTGGCCTTCTGCCAGGCTCTGCCGGTAGTACCGCGGCTTTCGTTCGCATCCTCACTCGCAACCAGGTAGCCGGGTCCGGCGAGCTGGAAGTCATCCTTGTTTGGACGGATGACGCGGACGTAGCGATCCCCAACGTGTGAGCCCTGAAACTGCTGCTTGCCGCTGAGATCGGGATTGGCTTTGGTACCGGGACGGCGCGGCGGGCGAATTTTCGCCTTGTTCCGTTGAATAACCTCGGGGTCGAGCCAATCGAACCCGAGAGATTCTTCGGCCCTGTTGTCAGAGTCGGATGTGGGCAGCGGATCGCTGCGCGACAGATCAGACTCCGGATTCTCCGGCGCATTGTCGGATGGACGGTTCCCTGAGCCGGATTGGGCGTCGCTATCCTGGGATTTGCGAGACATGGTGTCCTTCCCTCAGGTTCGGGCCTGAAGACCGCCTCCGTCAACGAAAAAGCGACAGGCGGCTGAACACTAGTCTGCCAGGGTCACTTCGTGCAACCTTCATTCGCGGTCCCTGCGTATCGGACGTACGACATGCCGCAGTCGGCAGTCGATCGGGTGTGGAAACGTGACAGAATAGCGGTCTACAGTCGGAGCCCGATACCTGATTCCGGAAAGCATTTCAGGACTCGGCAGAGAACCTGACCGGACTGTACGAAACCGTCGCCCGGGTACGTGCGTTGGAGAGACAGGAACCCGGACCATTCGCGCGTGGCTGCGAAGGCGAATGTTCCGGCGTCGATAGTTCCCGGGTTGCTCACTGCACTTGAGCCCGATTGCGCCAAAGCGGGCAATTGGCATCGGTTCGGGACTCGGATTTACTGGGGAAGGACACTTGCATCATGAGCCGAAACGACTCACGAGACCCATCGATACGCCGGCGACATCTGGTGTTGACGTCTTTTGTTGCCCTGATGACGATTCTGTCGTTGTTCAGTTCGGCGCGTCTTGCCTTGGCCCAGGACGATGAATCGACGCCGGAACAATCCCAAGAGGTTGCTCCTGGAACCGGCACCGTGCGGATCAATGTCTACGAATGTCCGCTCGAGTATCGGGGCGATTTGTATGCCGAGGATTGCGGCGCGACCGGGATGTCCGATGTCAGTGTCCGCCTGACCGATCTCTCGGTTCAGGAGGTGATCGATCAGCAGAACGGTGCGGACATCGAGGCCGGGTTCGATGACTTTGCGACCACGCAAACCGACGGTGGCCCTGGTGTCGCCGAGTTCACCCAGCTCAATCCGAATCAGTACACGGTCATCATCGATCTGCTAGGCGCGACCTACAATTTTGCGTCCTATTGCTCCGACAGTGATACCGGAAGTGAAAATCCGGTTTCGCCGAACGACGAGAACAATGGCCAGTTCACGCTCGAAGACGGACAGAATGTCGTTTGCGACTGGTACATCATTCCGGACCCGGATGGCACGGTTCAGCGCGAGATTGAAACCGGTGTGACCGCGACCGGGACGTCGGAACCAACACTCGAAGCCGAGCCAACGGAAGAGATTGCCGAACCAACTGAAGAACAGGAAACCATCGCACCAACCGAGGATTCCGAGACCTTCGAGCCTACCGCCGAGTCCACCGGTGAGCTTGGTGGAGCCGCTGACGGCGGGGCAATCACTATCGATATGCGGAGCTGCCCGGACGACTTCGTCGACCCCCGCTCAGCAAATTTCGAGACGTTTGCTGCCGAGTGTGCTGAAGGGACCGACGGCGTCACGCTGCGGCTCACCGACAGTGCAACCCAGGAGTTCGTGGAGCAGGTCACAACGACAGAGTCGAACAACACGTTCGGTGGTCTGGTCGATGGCACCTTCACGCTGGTTAGCGATGTTCCCGGCGATGCGGCCAGCGAGTATCTCTACTGTGTGGCCGATGGTGGCGATCGCTACCAGAAAGAATTCGACGAAAACGGCGCGACCACCTTCTTCGATATGACAGGCGAGCAAATCGAATGCTCCTGGTTCGTCGTCCCCGAGGATTCCCGGGGCGAGGAAACCGGTGGCTCGCTGACGATTCACCTCGCCGCGTGTCCCGCGGATTATCTGGGCAGCAATTACTTCGAAGACTGTCATGATGAAGGCATTGGCAATTCTCCGTTCGAACTCGAGGGTCCGGCCGGTTCGACAAGCGGCACGACTTCGATTCCCGAATCGGGTGGACCGGGCCTGCTGAGTTTCACCGCACTCGAAGCTGATTCGTATACCTTGAGCGGTGGACCTCCGGGCGATTTCGGAACCGTCTTCCTTTTGTGCAGTGATCAGCAGACCAATGAACAGATAACTGCCGAACTCGACAGCACCCAGGCTTCGCTCGACATTGCTGAAGGGCAGGACATTCTCTGCGACTGGTATTACCTTCCGGAAGATGCCTCGGGCGAGCCAACGGCCGAGCCGACCACTGAACCAGAATCCCGCGCGGAAATCCTCGTCACGCTCTTCGAGTGCGAACCACGCGCCGATGGCTACGCTGGACTGGGATTCGGCGATCTGGACGACGCCTGTACGGAAACCCTGAACGATGTTCCGTTCCGACTCGGCGATGTTGGTGCGCCACCGCTGACTGCCAATACCGGCGTTTCCGGTGACGGCGCTGTCCGCTTCTTCGATCTGCTATCGGGCGACTACACGGTCAAACCTACGCTTCCATCTGAGTTGTCGAACGTTGCGCTCTATTGCTCGATCGATGGATCGAACAGCGTCTATCAGAAGTCCCTGCAGAATGGTGAAACCACATTCGTCGATGTCGATGGCGAGGCGATTGCCT
Organism: Thermomicrobiales bacterium; assembly: GCA_037724245.1. Classification (GTDB taxonomy): domain Bacteria; phylum Chloroflexota; class Chloroflexia; order Thermomicrobiales; family UBA6265; genus JBBJOX01. The sequence goes on from JBBJOX010000013.1 coordinate 15,947, forward strand.
GCTCGTGGTTCGTTTCCGGCGAGGCCGAACAACCGGCCGGGCCAAACGGATCGATCACAGTCCGCGAATTCGTCTGCGAAGGCGACAAGGGAACGATCACCGACTGGGATCAGGAATGCACCGCCGGGGCTTCCGGGTCCGGGTACACGCTGACGTCGGGCGATGGTGCTGCCAGCGTGGAGGGCACACCGGACACGTCCGGAGTTGTGGTATTCGATGGCCTGGCCAACGATTTCTATACGCTCGAACAGAACGATGGCACGTGGTGCCGGGCAACGGCTGAATATGTTGACAGTTCGAGCCGGGTGATCGTCAAGGATGATGGAAACACCGATGTCTTCCTCTTCCATTGCGGCGATGTCACATCGCTGCCGAGTACTGGTACGGGCGCAGATTCACCATCCGGGGGAGATGATCTTTCCGGATCGACGACGTTCCTGCTGATGGCCGCGGTGCTGCTTGTTCCTGCATTCATCATGGTGTTCTGGACGCGGATCCGTGAGGTGAAGCAACCGGTCGCCACGGAGTCCGACGATCAGAATCAGCCCACTGTCACAGAGAACGGCATGTTCCGGATGCGGTTCCGCTAGGATCGCATCGTGGTGGCTCACCCCGGTGGGCCACTACGTACATCTGGAACGATGTCGCGTAGCACTGATTTCACCTTTTGAACGTAGAGCCTGGCAACGACTCCGATATACTCAGTTTCACTGGCGGACGGCCAGATTGACCCATTCGGCCTGAACTCGAGGACACCCATGACGCGTCGCATCCAGCACTGGACTTTTCCCTTCGTGGTGACGCTCCTCGTCGTCTTTGGCATGGGTGCCGGGGTTGCCGCGAACAGTGGTGGCATGCCCGATTGGGAATCGAGCCAGCCCGGCGAACTCAAGGCTGGGCCGCTTGGTCTGAATGCACCAGCCTCCGACGCCGAAAAACCGGTAGCGATGGTGATCGCCGATGCTGAAGTCGATGCCGACGTGGAAGTACGGACTACGCAAGACGGCGTGATGCAGGATCCAACCGGACCGTGGGTAGTGTCGTGGTACGACTTCTCGGCAAATGTCGGGAGCGCCGGTAATTCTGTGTATGCCGGTCACGTCGATTACTGGGATGTGGGGCCAGCAGTGCTTCGCAATGTCGCCGATCTCGAGGCCGGTGCGGAAATCTCCGTCGTCGGTGAGTCTGGCATGCTCTACACCTACGCCGTCGAGGAAGTGTATCGAGTCAATGTCTACGAATTGAATGCAGACGATCTCGATGCCATCATCGGGGAAACGGATTACGCGGCGCTGACGATCATCACCTGCGGTGGCGAGTTCGATGGCAGCCAGTATCTCCAGCGAGACGTGGTTCGGGCAAAACTGGTGAACACGCAAACAGCGGAAGAGGCCGAGGCCAACGCGGTTCCGGACGAAACGACGTCCGGCTCTACCGGAACCCTCGAAGTTGGCTCCACGGCAACGATCACCAACGATATCGTCAATATTCGTGCCGAACCAACGACCGCCGGCAGCATCGTTGTCACGGTCAATACCGGGGACGTTGTCACGATCACCGGGGAGTCTCAATCGGCTGACGGGTACGTCTGGTGGCCGGTGGAAACGGCCGATGGATCGATTGGCTGGGTAGCTGAGGATTTCCTGCAGCCGTGAGCGGGCCAGATTGGTCCGGGCAGGCAACGATTGCTGCAGAGAGCGTACGTACGGGAACCTGCGGTATGATAATTCTCGCGTCGATGGCACGGTTCATCGCGCAACCGGACGTTAGAGTGTGATCGAGAACTGCGCAGCGCAGACCCGGAAGAGTCAATCCGGGATGCCAACACGGACGTAGTATTGATCAGCAACGTGAAAAATGACGTAGAACTGAATAGCATTGCTGCAGATACGTCGAACCAACGAACGAGGAGAACTATGACTCAGAGAATCAAACGCTGGGTATTGCCACTGTTGGCAACCATGATCGTCGTCCTTGGCATGAGCGGTGGCGTTTCGGCGCAGCCGGGTGGCCTTCCAGGTTGGGGCTCCGGTGGATCGGATGTACTCAAGGCCGGACCTCTTGGCCTCAACAGTACGCCATCAATTGGCCAGCTTCCGGTTCAGATCAAGATCGTTGACGCCGAAGTCGACGCCGAAGTCGAAGTTCGCACAGTGGTCGACGGCGCGATGCAGGATCCAACAGGTCCCTGGGTGATCTCCTGGTACGACACCAGCAAGTTCGCCGGAGCCATGGGCAATTCCGTGTATTCCGGTCACGTCGATTACTGGGGTGTTGGGCCGTCTGTTCTGCGAAACGTTGCCAACCTCGGTGAAGGTGCCGAAATCAACGTTGTTGGACAGGATGGATCCACCTACACGTACGCAGTCGAGTACATCGAGCGAATCACGGTTGCCGACCTGACTCCGGAAGACCTCGAGAACATCGTTGGTGAAACCGATTACGAAGCGCTGACGATCATC